>JAAHGE010000313.1 GCA_010672635.1 Desertifilum sp. SIO1I2
TAGGGATCTAGGAATTAGGAGTTGGGGGCTGGGGAAGAAAGGGAACGGGCTATTGTCCTAGGTACCTACTCAGAACTCAGAACTCAGCACTCTTGAGTCCCCCCATCCCCCCATCCTCTTCTCACTCAGCACTCAGAAATCCCCCATCCTCTACCGACTACCCGACCAACACTGTAACAAACTCGGTCGGGTGGCGGTGCGGGGAAAGAGGCGGCTGAAAGCCGAGGTGCGATCGCTCGCCCTCTCATCCGACAAATTCCATAAGGTTTCATAAAAAAAGAACGATACTCCTGCAAACCCCTGCTTGCGAATTTCCTGAACCTGCTGTTGAATTTGCTGCATCGGAACCGAACGACCTTTTAAACCGCTGAGAACGCCGACTGCGACGGGGATATGGCTCAAAGCTTGTTTCACTTCTGGCTGTTGCAATTCCTCAACAAACCGAGCGAGATCGTTGCGGTAAACCTGAAGCACCAACTCTTCGACATAACCGCGTCTTTCCCAACCAAACCAGTCTTGTAAATACGTCGTATAAGCAAACTCTTGGGGGTTTGGCGACAGCGAGACTAACACATTCGGTTTGCGAGCTTTGACTTCAGCAAATACCTTCGCCATCACTTGGGTAATCTTATCGGCTCGCCAGCGAACCCATTCTGCATCTTGGGGATTATCCGGCGGACGCCGACCGCGATGTTCTAACTGGTAAAGTTTTACTGTGTAAGGATCGTAGCCCAATTCCGCAGGCAAGCCAAAATGATCGTCAAGCTGAATGCCGTCTATATCGTAGTTTGTGACAACTTCGCCAATTAAATCTACAAGAAACTGCTGAACTTCGGGATGAAACGGATTTAACCAGACTCGCGGGTGCTTTCCTTCGCGGACAATTTGCGAACCATCGCGGCGCTGAGTAATCCATTCGGGATGGCGTTTGGCTAAATCCGATCCCGCCGGAGCCATAAAGCCAAACTCGAACCACGGAATGACGCTCATTTGCAAGCGATGACCTTGTTCTACCACCTCTTTGAGCATATCGCGGTTCTGCAAACCGGGCGTAGGGTCAAGCGAACGACCAATTTCCCGTTGCGCGACGGTACTGGGGTACAGCGTATAGCCCCAATTCCAAACGGTCGGGTAGACCGTGTTAAAGTTTAACTGTTTGAGACGTTGTAGAGCATCGCTGAGACGGGACGCGGAAAACAAGACATCGCTATCAATGTTTGTCATCCACACCCCCCGTAATTCAGTTACAGGCGTCGATGGCGACTGCGCGACTACTGCGCGAGGCGCATGAACAAGTAGGGCGATCGCCATTCCAAAGACTAAAGCAAGTGCTAACCTAAAAAAACGTTGGATGGTATTCAATGGGTATATCCCCAATCAACAAGCAGGTAGACTGACGTTATTGGTTGGGCAACAGTGCCAAAATTTGATCGACAAACTCTTGATGATCGACCACGGGTTTTGAGATATAGCCATCAGCTCCACTTTGCTTGAGGAAGTTTTCGCGATCGCCCTGCATCGCATGGGCCGTAACTAAAATTACAGGCACATCTTTCGTTTGGGGATCGGCTTTGAGCATCTGGGTAATTTTAATCCCATCCACAGACTTCCCTTGGTAAACGCTGCGGGCTAGCGAAACATCCATCAGGATGATGTCGGCTTCGCCAGAGTGAACGATTTGCATCACTTCTTCCACATTTTCGGTATGCTTGACCGAGAGTCCCCCCCGTTTGGTGAGAATTTTCGAGAAAACGCGAGCATTAACAGGATCGTCTTCCACAATTAAAACGGTTCTCATGATGCTTTCCTTTTGCTTTGATGAGTAAATGCAGGCGCACTTGATTGTCCTGCAAGGCGAAACGATGACTACTGTGAAGTGTATCTGTTTTGTCTGGCATCAGCCGTTATTCGAGTTGTCCTGAAGTCATATCTTCAAATAACTCGCACAACATGACCCTAACCTAAACGCTATTTTGTAATTCAGGGATTGAGGAACGCGAACTCATGGCTAAACAGTTAAACCTTTTCTCAAAAGGACAGGTCATTTCAACGGCTTTGCATACAGAAATGCAACGGTCGTATCTTGAATATGCCATGAGCGTGATCGTTGGACGAGCGCTACCGGACGTGCGCGATGGGATGAAACCCGTACATCGGCGGATTTTATACGCCATGCATGAGTTAGGGTTAATTCCCGATCGACCTTACCGCAAATGCGCCCGCGTTGTTGGGGATGTCCTGGGGAAGTATCACCCCCACGGCGATCAAGCAGTTTATGATGCCTTGGTTCGCATGGTACAGGATTTTTCCTGTCGCTATCCCTTATTAGCAGGTCACGGTAACTTTGGGTCAGTGGATAATGACCCCCCGGCGGCGATGCGGTACACGGAAACGCGCCTCGCACCCATTAGTCACCAAGCGCTGCTGTCCGAAATTAGCGAAGCCACCGTAGACTTTACGCCGAACTTTGATAATTCTCAAGCCGAACCCGTTGTTTTACCCGCTCAATTGCCGATTTTATTACTCAATGGCAGTTCGGGAATTGCAGTGGGGATGGCGACGAATATTCCGCCCCATAATTTAGGCGAGGTGGTGGATGGGTTAATTGCGCTGATCGATCGCCCCGATCTCAGCGATGAAAAGTTGATGGAACTGATTCCAGGGCCGGATTTTCCCACAGGGGGCGAAATTGTGGGGACAGATGGAATTAAAGAAGCCTTCACGACTGGACGCGGTAGCATTCCCATCCGGGGAATTGTGCGACTAGAGGAAATTCAACCGGGTAAGGGGCGGCGCGGGGTCCGTAGCGCCCTGATTGTGACGGAGTTACCCTTCCAGGTGAATAAGGCGGGGTGGATTGAAAAGATTGCGGAATTGGTGAATCAGGGGAAAATTGAGGGGATTGCCGATCTGCGCGATGAGAGCGATCGCACCGGGATGCGCGTTGTTATTGAACTCAAGCGCGAAGCCAATCCCCAAGCGGTTTTAGAGAGTCTCTACCGCCTGACGCCGCTGCAAACGAACTTTGGGGCGATTTTATTGGCTTTGGTGGACGGACAACCCCGCCAACTGACGCTCAAGCAAATTTTGCAGGAGTTTCTTCAATTCCGAGAAATTACCTTAACTCGCCAATATGAAAGCGAACTGCACCAAGCCCAAAAACGCCAGCATCTCCTGGAAGGCTTGCTGAAAGCGCTCTTGAATGTGGATGCGGTGATCGAGATTTTGCGCCATGCACCTGATGGAACCACCGCCAAATCAACCCTACAGCAACGATTGCAATTTAGCGATCGCCAATCCGATGCCATCTTAGCGATGCCCATGCGCCGTTTAACGGGCTTGGAACGGCAAAACCTGCAAACCGAACATCAGGAAGTCAGCCAGCGCATCCAGGAATTGCAGACCCTTTTAGGCGATCGCAAAGAACTCCTAAAATCGCTGAAAAAAGACCTGCGCGCCCTCAAACGCCAATACAACGATCCGCGTCGCACCCGCATTCATACCCTCGATAGCCACTCGGTAGCTACTCCCGCCGAAAAACCGGAAACCTCAACAAAAAAAGGACGCAAATCTCAAGCCAACACCGCCCCCAAAGACAGCCCCTCTTCTGAACGCTTGCTGTTGCTCGAACCCCTAGGCGAAGAACCCAACCAACCCGCCCAGGTAGAATTTACCCATCGCGGTTACGTGCGGCGCGTTCCCCCTAGCACGCCCCCCAAAACTAAGAGCAAACCGCCGAAAAAGACGGTTCAAGATTTACAAGAACGCGATGACTTTACGATCCAAACGGACTTAAGCCAAACTTCAGCCGAAATTCTAGTTCTAACGCAAACCGGGAAAGCCCATAGCGTCAAACTAACAGATATTCCTCAAACCTCTAACCGCAGTAAAGGAACGCCGCTGATTAGCCTACTCCCCCAACAAAGTACGGGAACCCCGGATCGGATTGTCGGCCAGTTTGTTCGCAGTACCTATCCTGACGAGTTACATTTAATTGTCCTCACCCAACAAGGTCGGATCAAGCGCTTACCGCTGTCGGAATTTGCCAATATGACGGCGCGGGGTTTAACTGCCATTAAACTCAAGGATGACGACGAACTGCTCTATGCAACCCTGACTCAGCCGGGAGAACAACTCTTAATTGCCACAACTGGCGGACGCATTCTCCGCTTAGAGGTAAATGACGAGCAACTGCCGATTTTGGGACGGGCGGCGCAAGGCTATCAAGTGCTGCGCCTTCGCAAACAGGAACAGTTAGCCGGATGCGCGTCTTTAAAGGCGGATGATAATTTTCTGGTGTTCTCTCAACAAGGCTATGTGAAGCGAATGCCCGTAGGGGTTTTGCGTCAAGCCAATCGCGGAGAAATTGGCACCCAGGCGTTGCAATTTACTGATAAAACTGATTCGCTGGCGAGTATGGTTCGGGCCGTTCCAAAGGCGATGGTGGCGGTGTTAAGTAGCGAACAGCGCCTCTGGCAGTTGGCGGTTGATTCGATTGCGTTTTGGGGGAAAGATGGAAAAGGCGATCGCCTAATTGATTTGAGATCTGAAGAACAGATTGTTTCTGTAACGCTGAATTGTCCTTCTGAAATCACAGGGGAGTAATATCAACCACCGTGGCACAGGTTGTTCTCGACAATATTTTTAAAAGTTTTCCCAAAGGTCAGGAAGCCAAAACCCATCTCTTGGATGCAACCGTTGGCGACTCTCCGCAGGCGGTTTTGCGGCGGATTCACCTCACGGTTAATGATGGCGAGTTTATGGTCTTGGTGGGGCCGTCTGGATGCGGTAAAAGTACGCTTTTACGCTTAATTGCTGGATTAGAGGAGTTGACGGCGGGTAATATCTGGGTGGGCGATACGTTGGTCAATCACCTCCCTCCCAAGGCGCGGGATATTGCGATGGTGTTTCAAAATTACGCCCTCTATCCTCACATGACGGTGTATGACAATATTGCGTTTGGCTTGCGCCGATTTTCGACCCCAGAGCGATCTCATTCTGGAATTCCCCCGTGGGCTGAAAGTTCGCTGTTTGGGTTAACGCGATCGCTTCCTCGTCCGCTGCGCTATCGTCCCCAGCAAGAACGCTCGATCGAACAGCGAGTGCTGAAGGTGGCGAAGTTGTTGCAAATTGAGGGATTGCTAGAACGTTTACCCAAGCAGCTTTCGGGCGGACAAAAGCAACGGGTGGCGTTGGGGAGAGCGATCGCGCGCAATCCTCAAGTCTTTTTGATGGATGAACCCCTCTCGAATCTGGACGCGAAGTTAAGGGCGGAAACTCGCGCTCAAATTGTGAATTTACAGCGTCAATTAGGGATTACGACGATTTACGTCACTCACGATCAAGTGGAAGCGATGACGATGGGCGATCGCATTGCGGTGATGAATGAGGGGCAAATTCAACAAATTGCTCCGCCCCTCGAACTGTACAACCATCCCGCGAATTTGTTTGTCGCTCAGTTTATTGGTTCGCCGCCGATGAACTTTTTGCCGGTTTCGTTTACCCCCCCGTTGTTAATTACCCATCCCAGTTTCCGCTTCTCTCTTCCCCCCCATTGGGAATCGGTTCTTCACAGTTATGGCAGTAATTCTTTGATTTTGGGCGTTCGTCCCGAACATCTCAGCGTTGGCGTTCCCGCAACCAAGAATCTTCCGGTACAGGTCGAACGGCTAGAAGCTTTGGGAAATGAGACGTTTATTACGGTGCGTTTGGTTGAAGATCGCCCCGGAAATTCACCCCTCCTGCAAGCGCGGGTTGCTCCAGATACCTCCGTTTCGCTTGGCGAACAACTGTGGTTATCTCTAGCAACCGATAAGATTCACCTGTTCGATCCAAAAACGCAAATGGCGATCGCGCCCGTCGCGCGTAAAACCTAATTTCTCCAAATAACGCTTTCTACCAAGAGAAAGAGACAAATTACTTTAAATCTTGTTAAGATATTTGACACTTAACTCTTTTTATGTAAGAAGTAGGAGTCTGGTTATGGATGAACCTCGCTCTACCGCTCCTCTCAAAGATCCAGCAGAGCG
>JAAHGE010000314.1 GCA_010672635.1 Desertifilum sp. SIO1I2
TCTGCGGTATCCTGAAACAAAATGATGGGTTCGGCTACCAATTGAGAAAAATGACCCGTGTTAGCAATATTCTCTATAATTGAGCGGTAATCTTCATAGGTAGTTAGGGGATGAGATTGGCGGAATTCATTGCTAGAGCGAAGATTGGCAAAGTTGTACTTTTTGCCGTAGTCTGTGTCTTTTTGGCGTTGTAGGATAGTTTGCAAAACCTTTTGTTGCACGCTTGCTGGATTCTGGGTATCTTTTTGCAAGCTTTTGAGGCTGCGTTGGGAAACAGCAGGCAGTAATAGTTTTAACAGGTTAAACGAAAGCCAATCCGTAAGTTGGTTCGTGCTGTTTTGGATTAAATTTGCCATCATCTTGACCTCAAAAGAGAACATCAATATTTCTCCTTGTGCTGGATAGCGGGAGGCGATCGCACAAAGCCCGCACCTCTGGCAAAGACCCCGTACTCGCAGAGATATTCGTGCTTAAATAATCGCGAATCGTCCTTAAATGAGCGCGTTAATTCTGATTCCTATAACTTCGCAACCCTAAACCCATTACCCCAACTGCGAGTAACGTTAACCCAGCACTCGGTTCAGGGATGGGCTGTTTTTGGCCGATCGTGCTAACGTTGCGATCTAGGTCATCGCCTGTATGGTAAACATAATTTAAGGCATCGCGATCGTTTAACAAATGAGCGCGTAAAAATAGCCCGCTCCACCGCGCGATCGTTTCTGTAGCAATGGCTTGCTCTAAGGTGGGTCGATTCGGTTCTCGTTCTAAATTATCCTCGTTGGTAATACTATAGTGATTTGCCCCTTCAACCTGAATGAAAACTTTGGGGGGATTTTGTACTTGGCTGTAGGTTTGCTGAGTATTCCTCGGAGAACCCACGCCGTCTAAACTTCCCGCAATTAAACCAATCGGGGTATTGCCATTCTGGATGGGAAAAAAAGTTTGGGTTTGCGGATCTCCAAAGGCTCCAGCATAGGTGATACTGGCTTTGAGTTCGGGCGGCTTCACATAGCCAGCCGTACAAATTGCTGGCAAGCACAATTCTTCTTGGGTAGCGCTAATGGCTACCAATGCGCCTAAAGAATGTCCGAGCAATCCTAAGCTCTGGGTATCTACTAAGCCCTTGAGCGGTGAATCGATCTTGGCATTTTCTGCCACCATATCGGTTAGCACTTCATGCACTTGTTGCTGTTCGGCAATTAACCCAGTTGCTTCTTCCCCAGAAGGATTGAGTGTCGTTCTCAAACGATTGGGAACGACCACAACAAATCCGTAACTTGCCACTTGGGAGGCATAATTGGCATAGTCGGCTTTATCAACAAATGCCCCTTGCAGCATTAGGGCAATCGGAAATTGTGAGGTTGCTGAATCTGAGCGAATTGGAAAGTAGATATCTGCTGAATCTCCACTAACACTGAGGGTAGTGGTGTACTGAGTCACGGGAAATAACGGATGAGGATGGAATGTTGCAGCAGAAGCCGTGACATTCGTTCCCAAAGCGAATAAAGTTGCCCCTAGCGTCATCGCTAAAGGTTGCTTGCGGGTTGCTAATTTCATTATTTTGATAATTTATGGTGTGGATTGAGTTCAGGGAGAAGGTGCAGGTTATCGCTCTTGAGCGATCGCCGATTACACCGAAAATAAAAGTATTAACCGATCTGAGCCTACTTATTAGCCAGATAAGATTTAAATTTACACCAACTCATTCAAACAGCCGCAACAGATGCTGGAATCGATCGCAATCAGTTACATCGCCATCTTGGCAGCCGCTTGCGATCGCGTTTTTCAGTCCTCAACGGCTGTGGATTTAGAACAATCCCTTGCTTTTAAGCTTCATAGTATGGGATTGGTCAAGCTTGCAGGCAATCAAGTCCTTCCGAGTTGCGGACTTTACCGCCAGTATTTTACCAATCGCTCAGATTGATTTCAAGAACGCAGAAGTTGGACTAAATGGGTTAATTCTGGCAGGATGAGGCGTTCGACGGCTAACTTGACGGCTCCTGTGGAA
Organism: Desertifilum sp. SIO1I2; assembly: GCA_010672635.1. GTDB lineage: Bacteria > Cyanobacteriota > Cyanobacteriia > Cyanobacteriales > Desertifilaceae > Desertifilum. The sequence continues at coordinate 2,009 of JAAHGE010000314.1, forward strand.
CCGGGAATTGAGAAAATTAACTTGGAACGATAAACGCCTGCGACGGCGCGCGATGCGATCGCTCTCGTGCCAATTTCAGCAAAACTCAAAGAACGAAAGAGTTCTCCAAAACCCGGTAATCGCTTTTCGAGCAGCCCTTCTAGAGCATCATAGGTGGTATCTCGCGGCGCGATACCTGTTCCCCCATTAAAAATAACCGCATCCAGATCGGCGCGACTGCATAGATCCTGAAGTTGAGCTTGGATTTGTGCAGGTTCGTCTTTAATTACAGCATAGGCAATGACAGCATGACCGCCAGAGAGCAGTAAGCTTTGTATAAGCTGACCGCTTTTATCCGTTGAGGGCGATCGCGTGTCGCTTACAGTAATGACCGCAACGTTAATAGCTACAGCAGTTCGATCTGGATGAGGTTGCTCGATCATGGTTCAGTTTAAGACTTGGTAAACTCTAAACCGTGGTCTTTCGCATAACGCTCCATAAAACGCATGAAGCGTTCCCACTCGCTTTGGGTATTCATCAGCAAGAAAGCCTCAATCGCTGCGGGTTGACCATTGATGAATTTGGCTTTAACTTCGCTAGTGGAAATTTCCCCTTCTTCATCAATCAGGTACATCCCCGTAATATCGTTATTTGATTCTCGCTGAAAAATCGTGGGATTATCAAAAATAAAGGTTGCCGTACTTTGGGTGCCAGATTTTGAGCGAGTTAAACGCACATCAGGCACATCTTCTTCTGCAATTCCTCTGGAAAATTGAATTTCTGCCATCGTTTGCAATCACCTAAAGTTTATTTACACGTTGTTAACCATTCTTTATCTTATGGGAATTTGGTCAGAGAACCGAGGGGAAGAGGGGGAATTGGGAGTTGGGGGAAGAAGAGTGCAAAGTTCCGTAGCTTGCACACCAAGCAGCGGTGTTCCGAGTTCCGAGTCAGAAGAGAGAAGAACGTACCCAGTTCTGTAAATGCTTGCACACCAAGTAGCAGCGTGCTGAGTTCTCAGTCTGTATCTAGAGCAATAGCCACTTTACTTTGAATCTCCCCAACTCCTAACTCCTAATTCCCAACTCCCTTCTTTCCCCCCACCTCCCCATCTCCCCATCCCCCCATCCCCTTCCCCACTCGGAACTCGGAACTCGGAACTCGGAACTCGGAACTCGGAACTTACTCAGCACTCTTTTCCCCACCCTCTGGTTAGGGATTAACAATATAGGGTGAGTTGATTTGGGGTAAGCGCTTGGCATCGACTAGGACTTGATAGAGCATAGCAGTCGCATCGGCGCGGGTGGCTTGTCCGTTGGGGTTGAGTTGGCGAACTTGGGGATAACTCACGACTAGTTTTCTGGCAGTCGCCGCAGCAACAGCTTCTCTGGCGTAGAGAGGAATGGTATTGCGATCGTCAAAAATATTCAAGGCTTGAAGATTCGCAGGGGGTAAGGCGAGTCCGTTGGCTAAAGAGAGGAGAATTTGGACCCGCAGTAGAATTTCGTTGGGTTGAAAGCTGCCATCGGGATAGCCGGAGAGAAAGCCGCTGCGGTAGGCAAGTTGAATGGCATTGGCAGCCCAAAAGTTGACGGGAATGTCGCGGAAGAGGGTAGCTGGCTTTTGGGGTTGGGGATTCAAGACTTGAACTAACAGGGCTGCATACTCGGCTCGACTAATGGCTACATTGGGTCTATACGTCCCATCAGCAAAGCCATTGACTAAATTTTGATTCGCCAAGCCTCCAATAAATTCCTGCGCCCAATGACCGCTAATATCGCTGAATGCGAGGGGGGGTGTTGTGCTATTTACCTCGACGATATAGGGGGAGGAGAGGGCGGGGGCTTGATTGGTCGCAACGAGGGCTTGATAAATAAAGGCAGCAACTTCACCGCGCGTAATGTCTGTGAGGGGACGCAGTTGTTGAACGTTGGGATAGTTGACGACGATGCGCCGTTGGGTGGCAGTGGCGATCGCAGTTGTCGCATAACTGGGAATGGAGGCGCGATCGCTCATTATGCCTAAAACGCTGAGATTCCCTCCGGTTAAGGCTAACCCGCTAGTTAGCGCGACTAATGCTTGGGTGCGCGTTAGGTTTTGGTTGGGGCGAAAGGAACCATCGGGGAACCCTGCAATAAAGCCGCGTCGGGTTGCGATCGCGATCGCACTAGCTGCCCAAAAATTAGCCGGAACATCAGAAAATTGAATAGCGCCTTGTCGATCTGGGACTTGAAACGCCCTTGCTAAAATTGCCGCAAACTCCGCCCGCGTTAGTGCATTATTCGGTCGAAAACTGCTATCGGGAAAACCGCTAATAAAGCCGCGACTATATAAGCCTTGGATAAATGCACTCGCCCAATGTCCCGTAATATCGGTTAAGCCTGTGGGGATCGGCGTGGGTGTGGGAGTGGGGGTTGGCGTCGGTGTAGGAGTTGGGGTAATTGCGGGCGAAGTATTCACTAAATCTGCGGCAATATATTCAATCAATCCCTGAACTCTAACCGGGTTGAGGAAATTTCCCACCAGAGCGATCGCAATGCCCGTCGTATTTTGCAGATCGTAGCGTCCATTATCCCGCAAAATATTTTCACCCGGATCTTGAGGATTGCCCAAATTGGCGATCGCACTATTATTAACCGCAACCCCCACTTCCGTATTGCGTTCAATCGCATTCTGACGTAAAACTGGGCGAGCGGAATCGGCAAATAGAACTCCAACCCGATTGCTAGTAATCTGATTACTCTGAAGTAACGGTGCAGCATTACCGCGAATCGTCACGCCATTCCCGCTATTTTGTACCGTATTTCCGCGAACTTCACCCTTGCCATTTTGATTAAAAAACAGACCCTGCGTGGTATTTTGGCGAAACACATTATCCCGAATCACCGGCTTGCTACTCCCGGTGACAAAAATCGCTTCGCGACTGCAATTAATAAACGTATTATTCGCTAAAATCGGCGTTGCAGATTCAACCCATACCCCCGTCCCTTGGGAATTACGATTCGTCAGCGTTACCCCACGCAATTGGGCATCATTCCCCATCTGAATCGTCACATTCTGCGAACCCGCACTCAAACTATTGAGAGAACCGCCCCCCTCAATCGTAATTCCACTCCCCTTATTTGCCTCATTTCCCACCACCTGAACCCCAGGTGAAATTACCAGCGGAAAACGTTCGCCATTGAGGGAGGTATATTGACCCGATGCAAGCTGCACAGTAATGCCACTCGTTGCCCTAGTCAATGCCCGCGTTAACGTTCTCAAAGGCGCTGAAGCTGTACCCGGATTTGCATCATTCCCCGTCGTCGGGTTGACGTGCAGTACAGAAGACGTTTGAACCATGAGCATCATCCTACCTTTTCTTAGTGCTGAGTTGAAAGTGCTGAGTGCTGAGTAAGTTCTGAGTGCTGAGTTGAAAGTGCTGAGTCTGAAGTTTCCCCCATCCCCCATCTCCCCATCCCCCCACCCTCTTCTTCCCCTCTCGGCAATAAGCTAGAATATCCCTACCCTTTGCTCAACTTATGGCCGCTTTAGTTATTATCCTTAATGTTTTAATTTCCATTGCCTGTTGGTTTGTGGCTTGGAGAATTTGGCGGCTGCGCTTGACCTTAGCCAGTGTTGCTAATACACTCGAACGAGCTGAACGAAGTACCCATTCTGTGTTGTATGGGGCACCAAAGGCGATTATCCGGGGACAAAGCGGGACGCAAGGGCTGCGCCAGCGCTATCAAGTTCTCAACCGCCAGGTGGAACAACTCAGAAGACTGATCGCGATCGCCACTTTTGGGTTAGGAGTTTGGCAGCGTCAAGTTAAACCCTCCAGGCGTCCCAAGCGACGATCGCATTAAAAAAGTTGCATCTGTAGCCAATTGGCACGGTTTGAAGTAGCGGGTCGTGGTATTGGTTAAAAGTGCGACTGGCTAATCGCGATGGAGCAACTGGTGCGATCGCGCCCTGGTTTAAGTCACAATTAAGTCAGTAAGTCGGATTGCGGGCCGATCGGCAGCCATTCACCGAAACACAAGCGAGGATA
>JAAHGE010000315.1 GCA_010672635.1 Desertifilum sp. SIO1I2
TCGCCGGGTTTATTGGCTCTAATTTCGTCCATTATTGGTGCGATCGCTATCCGGAAGATAAGGTTGTGGTGTTAGATGCACTCACCTATGCGGGCAATCGTGCCAATTTAGCAGAGTTGGAGATGCAATCGCAATTTCGGTTTGTGCCAGGGGATATTGGCGATCGCAATTTAGTCGATACCCTCCTGAGTTCCGAGCAAATTGACACTCTCGCCCATTTTGCCGCAGAATCTCACGTAGACCGCTCCATTCTAGGGCCAGGCGCGTTTATTCAAACCAATGTAGTCGGAACCTTTACCCTCCTAGAAGCCTTTCGCCAGCATTGGGAGAACCGCCTTAAACCCCAAAAATTAGACGCAGACGCCGTATTTCTCCATGTCTCCACTGATGAAGTTTACGGGTCTTTAGGCCCTGACGATCCAGCCTTTAGCGAAACAACTCCCTACGCCCCCAATAGCCCCTACTCTGCCTCAAAAGCAGGTAGCGATCACCTGGTTCGCGCCTATTTTCATACCTACGGCGTTCCCACCGTTATTACCAACTGTTCCAATAACTACGGCCCTTATCAGTTTCCCGAAAAACTGATTCCCCTAATGTGTATTAATGCCCTTATTGGTAAGAACTTACCCGTCTATGGCGATGGGCAAAATATTCGCGACTGGCTGTATGTCGGCGACCATTGTAGCGCCCTTGATGCGGTTATCCACCGGGGAAAACGGGGCGAAACCTACAATATTGGCGGGAATAATGAGGTGAAAAACTTAGATTTGGTGAAAATGCTCTGTCAACTGATGGACGAACTCGCACCCAATCTTCCGATTCAGCCTTGCAGTCAGTTAATTACTTTTGTCAAAGATAGATTGGGCCACGATCGCCGTTATGCGATTAATGCCAATAAGATTAAAACAGAATTAGGTTGGACGCCCTCTGTAACGGTAGAAATGGGGTTGCGGCAGACGGTGGAATGGTATCTTAACCACCGCGACTGGTGGGAAGTCTTGCTGTCTGAGGAATATCAAGCCTATTATCGCCAAGTCTATGCGTAACCTAAAACAGAGACGTTCCATCGGAACGTCCCTGCTTCTAGGCTAAAGCTTCGGCAACCTCAACCTTATCGTTACTCGGTAATTCCAAACAGTAACCAGCACCGTAGACTGTCTTAATATAGCGGGGGTGGCGCGGATCGGGTTCTAGCTTGGTTCTCAAATGGCGAATATGAACGCGGATGGTTTCAATATCATCATCCGGGTCATACCCCCAAACTTCTTTAAGAATTTCGCTAGGGGATACCGTTTGACCGTGACGCTGAAGTAAGCAGTGTAACAGTTCAAACTCTAAATGAGTTAGTTTAACCGTTTGGTCAAACCAAATCACCTCGAAGCGTTCGGGAACCAAGGTCAGCGGCCCATAGCTAAGAATTTCGCTATGCTTGGCTGCTTGGGGAATGCGGTCTGTACGTCGCAATAAGGCTCGCACTCGCGCTAGCATTTCCTCAACTTCAAAAGGTTTGGTTAAATAGTCGTCCGCACCCGCGTTAAACCCTTCAACTTTGTCCTGCGTTTGACCTAAAGCAGTCAACATTAAAACAGGAATGTCGGCGGTGCGTTCGTCTCGGCGAAGACGCTGACAAACCGTAAAACCATCCACTTTTGGCAGCATCAAGTCTAAAAGGATCAAGTCGGGGATGAGCTGAACAGCCAAGGCTTGACCTTTAATGCCATCGGGTGCTTGGCTGACATCGTAGCCAGCCATCTCTAGATTAATTGCGACTAGCTCAGAAATCGCGGGGTCGTCGTCAATAACAAGTATCCGGGGCATCATTCAAGAGCGATGTGTACGGTTTGCGCTAAAGCGGAGGAGAACTCTACCGAAACCTCGACCAAAATCGAGGCATCTGCGCTAAAGGATCTCGCAATCAAACGTATCAAAATATTAAAGTTCTATAAGAACAATTTGAGAGATACGAAGATTCTATACAGATTATACGCACATTCTCGCAAATCTGTTGATCGCGCTTTGTTAACCTTTTTCCCTAATTTTCTCAGAATTGAGGTGCGTTCCCCGTTAACTTTTTGGCCAAATTCCTTGCTATCTAGGCTAAGAGGGCTTTCGCTCTCGATAATGAGAGGGTATTTTACAACTTGCAATCCATCTGTAGAGAGAGCCTGACAAAACGTTACACTGAGCAAAAATCCGACTGTCGCTGCGATGCGCGATCGCGCTTGTTTATATAGACGGAAATCCGGCAGTGCGAGTAAACTAGGTCAGCACTTGAGCCAGGGCAATTCCACCCTAGCCGAAATTCAGATACATTAAGTTTGAACCCCCAATGCCAGAGTCACTTATCCGCTCAACTGCTAAGTCGCACATGGTAGACCCGATCGATGACATTGTTCAACAAGCCCGTCAGGGTAGCGTTGCTGCCATCATTCAAGTCTTGAATGAAAAACTGGCAGCGGTTGGCGTGAGAACCCGTGCGGTTTACGCCAATAACGTGCTGCAACTCCTGTGTGAAGCTGCTCATCGCGATCAACTCGAACAAGGCTTCCTTGTCGATCGCGTGCGGCAAATCTTAGAATCGATTTCACCGCGCAATATTCGACGGGTGAACATCAATAGTCGCATTGTCCGAGAACAGCAGTTACTCTGGCTTGAGGAAATCACCCGCGATCCGGATAACCTTCTGTGGTCAGAAGAAATTATCCTGAGAAAACCTAATATTTTTAAACGTCTGTTCGCCCCCACCGCCACCCCTAGCAAATCTCGCGCCAACAAACCCCCCCTTCCCAGCAAACCCCCTTCTCAACTCAACCGCGAACAACGGTTAATGCGACGGGGTTTAGTGCGCGGGGTGACATTGAGTGCAGTCTTGTTAGTGGTGGGAGCAGGCGCTTATTATTATTGGACAAACCGCGATCGCACTCCCCCCGATCCGGCTGCACCTGAAACGGAAACCGTAATTCCGAGCGCGCCGACAACAACAAGTTTACCAACAGTGGTAGAAACTGACCCGTTTGCTGAAGCCGTGCGCCTCGCCGAACAAGCGGCGGCGACAGGTCAAGACGCCCAAACTCCGGCACAATGGTTAGACTTGGCGGCACAATGGCAGAAAGCCTCTGATTTGATGGCTTCTGTCCCATCGGATGATAATCGCTACGCCATCGCTCAAGACCGTACGGCAGCCTATCGTCAAAATAGCCTCAGAGCGTTGCAAGAGGCGGAAAAGCGTCGCTTGTAAGCTGAAGGGAAATGGGAGGCCCTGGCTTCCCCAGTTTGCTCAATCAAGCTGACCTTGAGCGACGGGTTGTTTGAGGGGAATTTCAATCTGAAACTCGGCTCCCTGTTGCGGTCGGGACGTACACTCTAAATGACCGTGATGCTTGTCTACAATAATTTGGTAAGCAATCGATAGACCTAAGCCTGTGCCTTTACCCACAGGTTTTGTCGTAAAGAAGGGGTCAAAAATGCGGTGTTTAATCGCTTCAGGAATACCCAGACCGTTATCCGCAATACGGATCGTCACGTAGGGAATCCGCTCCGAGGATTGAGCGATCGCCGTTTGAATGGTAATTTGTCCCTGATAAGCTGCCCCACTCGATTGTCGGCAAGATTCAATAGCATCAATGGAATTGCTCAACAAACTCATCAAAGCCTGATTTAACTCGCTGGGGTAACATTCCACGCGCGGCAGATTCCCATACTCTTTAATCACCTGAATCGGTGAGGTATCGGACTTTGTCTTCAGCCGATGATGCAGGATCGTTAAGGTACTCTCAATTCCTTCGTGAATATCCACAAATTTACGCTCGGCCTGGTCTAGACGCGAGAAGTTCAGTAAAGAGAGAATAATCTGGCGAATGCGATCGGCTCCCACCTCCATTGAACAGAGAAGTTTGGGCAAATCTTCCGCAATAAACCCTAAATCCATCGTTTCAATGCGTTCGCGAATATCTGGGCTGGGGTTGGGACATTCTTGTTGGTAAAGTAACAGCAGGCTGAGTAGTTCCTCGGTATATTCGCGTGCTGGGGTGAGATTTCCATAGATAAAATTCACCGGATTGTTAATCTCATGGGCAATACCTGCCACCAATTGTCCTAAACTCGATATCTTTTCGGTTTGAATCAGTTGAGTTTGGGTTTTTTGCAAATCCTTAAGCGCTTGCGAAAGCTGTTGGGCTTGTTGTTGGGTTTGCAGCAGTAAATCTGCTTGTTGCAGCGCCATTCCCAGTTGAGCGGCGGTTTGGGCGAGAAACTGCACGTCGGAGATTTCCCACGCACGGGTAGTGGAGTGTTGATAGGCTCCTAACAGGCCCCAAAGCTTTTGTCCCACAAAAATGGGCGCGATCGCAAATGCCTGAATGCAAAATTGCTTCAAAATATCAGCATGGCAAGGATACAAACCCGCCAGCCGAATGTCATTCACGGCAAAGGTTTCATTATTGCGATAGCGCCCGCCTTGGGAAATTTGCAAATAGGTATCGTCCCAGACTAAATTTTCTCCGAGTCTCAGCTTTCCTTGCCATTCCGTTGTTGTGGACTCAAAGTCATGGACAAACGCACCGCCCCAATCTTCATTAAACCGATAAACGGCGACGCGCTCGACGTTGAGCAGATGGCAGACTTCTTGAGTGGCCGTGCGAAACACAGCTTCCGGCGTCAGAGATTCGCGAATTCGCGTCACCACTTCTAACAGCGCTTGCTGTTGTTCTGCGGTTTGTTGCAATTTGGCGGTTCGTTCTTCAACTTGGCGTTCTAAACGCGTATTGAGGGCTTGCCATTGTCCCTGAATCCCTTGGTGCAGGATGGCCGCCGCGATATGGCTGGTTAATCCCTGAACGAATTCTAGATCGTGGGGCGTCCAGGATCGAACTTGACCGGATTTAATCTCCTTTTGGGGGGTAAAAGAGGGTTGAGTTGCCCACAGGATTTCAATCTCAATTTCATCGCGGAAAATGGTCAGATATCCCAAATTCCTTTGACCGTACTGTAGGGGAACGATCAGCAGGCTGCGAATGGGGGTGGAGGCAAATAGGGGGTGGAGGGGTTGCAGTTCCGCAACTTGATAGAGGTCTGAAATTGCCCAAGGGGTGGGATGGCTAGAGGGGTCTGTACTGTTGGTGTCGGGTTGAAGAGAGTTGAGCCAATCACCGGATTGTTCGAGGGGATGAAAGGGCGTCTGAGGCTGTGTCCCGCAGGTATAGAGCGTTGCGGAGTTGTTGTGGGCTTCTTGACATTGAACGAGGTGTCCTGTGGAACTCGGTTGTACTTCAAAGGCGATGGGTTTGAGATACAGCCGACCTCCGGAACCTTGAAGGGCCTGAACGGTAGTTTCTAGGGCGGTTTGGAGGGTTGTGGGGGTTTGGTAGCGCAGGAGGCTGGCAATCTGGTTAATGGTGGCTTCCCGTTGGGCCTTTTCTTGGGTTTGGGCGAGCAGGTAAGATTGAGCGATCGCCACCGCTAGCTGATCGACCACCATTTGTAAGGCTTGCAATTCATCTTCGGTGATGGTTCTGGGTTGGCGCTGGTGAGCGACTAATAAGCCCCACAGTTGCTCGGAGTGCAAAATTGGCACCACGCAGGACGATTGGATGCCCATTGCGGTTAAATATTGGATGTGGCAAGAATCGACTCGGCGATACTGAATTTCTTCTGGGACAATGTTGCCGGTGTCGGGATCTCGCAGGAAACTTTGACCGATTTGACCGGATTTGACATCGACAATGGAACGAACGCGGGCTTTGCTAAAGCGATCGCGAGCTTCAAAGGGAATATCTTCTGCTGGAAAGTGTAACCCTAAAAAGGAGGGCAAACACTCTTGTTCGATAGACTCTGCAATAACTTGCCCGCTTCCGGATGGATGAAACTGGTAGATTAAAACGCGGTCGGAGGCTAAAAACGCTCGCGCTTCTGCTACGGTTGTTGCTAAAATCTCCTGCAATTCTGAGGATTGGAGAATGCGGCTAGTTATCCGGTGAAGCAATCCTTCGAGGCTCAGACGACTCGGCTGATTT
>JAAHGE010000316.1 GCA_010672635.1 Desertifilum sp. SIO1I2
TCACCGCCCGCCCAGAAGTCTCTCCTAATCAGTGGGTGAAGTTAACGCAACCCCTGAGCGACTACAGCGATGATGAAGCGCTTTTGTTGTGCCAGCAGTCTGCAACCGAGTGGGTAGTATGGATTCCCGGTTATGGGGAAGCGATCGTGCATCAGAGCGAGTTCTGTTAACCCATGCGGTTCTGCGAGTTTGGCGAATCGCCCCCGTCGAATTCCTAAGAATGAAAATGCGATTCCCGAAGGGATTCTCCGGTGGGGACGCTACGCGAATCGCCAACGCTCCAAAGTTCAATAATATTTTCAACCCGATTAGAAAAATTAATTAGCAGAATTACGAAGTATTATCGGCCAGAATGCAGAGAAATGCGGTTTTTGGGGGGGCGATCGCCGATTATAGTAAACTTTAAAAGTAGCTCAATTGAGATGGAAAATGGCTTCTCAGCAACAAAAACAGACGAATAATCCCGAACGCAAATCCTTACCTTCTCCCACTCACCCCAACCAAGGACTCTCCCTCGCTTCTAGCCCGGCATACCGCCTACCCAACGGCAGACCTGTAGCAAGCAATCAAACCGTAGAAGATTCCGACCAACTGATGGGTTATCTCGATTAGTCTTGTCCAAACCGCCTGTTGGTTTGGCTAGCAAAGCTGCGTAAAATAGGGAAGTTTCCCCAAGCTTTCAAGATGTTAGGAGGTGGGCAATGCCCGCAGCAGTTGGCGTGATTCAGACCATTGGGTTTCCTGCTATCTTAGCGGCGGCAGATGCTGCCGTTAAAGGTGGACGAGTTACGCTAGTCTATTACGATATTGCCGAGAGCGGTCACTTTTATATTGCCATTCGCGGCAGCATCTCAGAAGTGAAGCCCGCGATCGCCGCCGGAATTGAAGCCGCTGAAAAAACTTTTGGTGGAGAGGTTGTCACCCATTACATTGTGCCCAACCCTCCGGAAAATATTGTTGCGGTTTTACCGATTGAGTATACAGAAGAAGTTGAACCGTTTAGAACCTAATTTCATTCCTGCTGAGATAGCTGAAAAGGGAAGTAAGGCTCGTACAATAATGCTTGGGTTTCTCACGCTTAATTAATCAGGAGAAAGGAATGTCCATAGTTGCCGTTGGCTCGATTGAAACAAAGGGGTTTCCGGGGATTCTGGCTGCTGCTGATGCAATGGTCAAAGCCGGTCGAGTCACTTTAGTCGGTTATATTCGGGTCGGGAGCGCTCGCTTTACCGTGATTATTCGGGGCGATGTCTCGGAAGTGAAAACGGCAATGGATGCCGGAATTGCGGCCGTAGAAAAGACCTACGGTGCCACCTTAGAATCTTGGGTGATTATTCCGCGACCCCACGAAAACGTGGAATGCGTTTTACCTATTGCCTTTAGCGAAAAAGTTGAACCCTTCCGCGAAGCTGTCGAACAGTTCCGCATTCCCGGACGCGGGGCCTAGAATTTGCGGGAGAAATGTCCAATTCTCTCCCGCAAAAATCGGTAAAATATGACGGTTGTATACGGCGACACGAGCGTTGATAGAGCGTTATACTCTGCCCGAAATGGGCGAATTGTGGACAGAAGCCTATAAACTCAAGACTTGGCTGCAAGTCGAGATTGCAGTTTGCGAGGCGCAAGCGGAGTTGGGATACATTCCCGCCGACGCAGTAGAAGAGATTAAGGCAAAGGCGAACTTTGACCCCAAACGGGTTCTAGAGATTGAAGCTGAAGTTCGCCACGATATGATTGCCTTTCTCACGAATGTGAATGAGTATGTGGGAGATGCAGGTCGATATATCCATTTGGGGTTAACCAGTTCGGATGTATTGGATACGGCTTTGGCGCTTCAGATGGTGGCGAGTTTGGAAGTGTTGCTCGGACAACTCGAACAACTGATCCAAGCGATTCGCTACCAAGCGCAGCAACATCGCGATACGGTGATGATTGGGCGATCGCACGGCATCCACGCCGAACCGATCACCTTTGGCTTTAAGCTGGCAGGTTGGCTGGCTGAAGTGTTGCGCCATCGCGATCGCCTTTGTCGCCTCAACTCGCAAATTGCAGTCGGGAAAATTTCCGGTGCGGTGGGTACCTATGCCAATATTGACCCCAGAGTCGAAGCGATCGCCTGTGCCAAGTTGGGGTTAGAACCGGATACGGCCTCTACCCAGGTGGTTTCGCGCGATCGCCATGCTGAGTTTGTCCAAACCCTAGCTTTACTGGCTGCCTCCATCGAACGGTTTGCTGTGGAAATCCGCAACCTGCAACGCACGGATGTTTTGGAAGTGGAAGAGTATTTTTCCAAGGGACAAAAAGGCTCTTCTGCCATGCCGCACAAGCGCAACCCGATCCGCTCGGAACGCCTAACAGGGATGGCACGGGTGATCCGGGGTCATGCCGTCGCCGCCCTAGAAAATGTGGCGCTGTGGCACGAGCGCGATATTTCCCACAGTTCCGTTGAACGGGTGATTCTGCCCGATGCTTGCATTTTAATGCATTTTATGCTAGTAGAAACGGCGGATTTGATTAAGCATCTGCTGGTGTACCCCGAAAACATGAAGCGGAACATGAACCTCTATGGCGGCGTAGTGTTCAGCCAGCGGGTTCTCCTCACCTTGGTGGAAAAAGGCATGAGCCGCGAAGAGGCTTATCGCGTGGTGCAAGGATGTGCCCATACCGCCTGGAATCAACCAGACGGGAACTTCCAAGCCTCGATCCAGCAAGATCCGCAAGTGACGCAACACCTTTCCCCAGAGGAGATCGAACAATGTTTCGATCCGCAGCATCACTTAAAACACTTAGACGAGATTTACCAGCGTTTAAGCATTTAAGGCTAACGAGAGGCAGGTGTAGCGGGGGCTGCATCTGTCTGTTTTGTTTGGGGCTGAGTTTGACGAGATTGCGGTAAAAACCGATAGTAAAGGAAAAGATCTTTGTAAGGAATGCTAGCAACGTCTGTTTTGAGAAGGCGATCGCTCAATTTCAGTAAATGGGAATTTGCCGTTAATTTCAATGAAGCTCGCTGACATAACTGCTCTAGGCGGGCATTTTTAATCCCCATATAATGCAGATAAGTTAAACGCTTGCCGCCATCGTACAAAATCCGGTCTTTCTCAATAAACTGATTCGAGGTGATACAGCAACCTGTTTGATGCTCTGACGTGTCATCTAGGGTAAAGTTATAAACGCTTAAACCTTTTTTCAAGGTCATGTAGTTCAAGATTTGCTGTTCGCTGAGGTAATAGCTGTGTTTTTTAGAGGGCGTTCGGAATATCCTGATATCTCCTGCTTTCAACTCGTTTAAGAAATGCTCTCGATCGTTTTCTGTAATTGTCTGACGCTTCGATGCCCAAAAACCTCCGCAATGAAAGCGATTAGCAAATGATTCTAAAGAAGCTTCATTCGATCCAAGACGAGCGAAAAAGTGGTTAACGGTGCCTTTTGCTAAAGAGGATTTACGTTGAAAGTCATGAACGACTAGATCGAAGTTATCGAGTTTTTTAAACAAGAAATCGAGGGGTTTGAACAGGAGAGTATCCGTATCAATATAGAGAAATTTTTCAAACGCGCCATCGAAAGCACAATATTTTCGGTGCATTGCTAGCGGTGCATTCCGCTTAGAAGGCACATTGAGGTGGGAGGAAGCTTGAAAAAGACGATGAACCTCTGCAATGAACGTTTCCCACTTTCTCACCGCATCCATATTTTCAAAGAAAAATACGTTCTGCCGATGTTCAATCGCTTTTTCCAGTCTTTGAATATTTTGGTCGTAAGGAATAATACAGACCGGTAGATCGCTACCGCAGTTCGCTTCTATGCTATTCAGGATAGCGATGACTTGATCGTAGACGCCATCGTTGGAAAGTAAGTAAATTCCCTGACTCATATTTCCTCTCTTGACTAAGTTGACGGTCTAAGTTTGGAAGTCGATCGCAGCCAAAAATTCTAGTTCAGTAAATTTACAGACTTTAGTATCCGTCATCAGGATAGCCGCACATTCAAGAAGTTGCCACTTATTTTTTCTGACATCCGAAGTTTTTCTTTGAAGACAATTCAAAGATCCAAAGGACGCGAAGTATAAAATATTAGGGGGCTATCAAGCTAAATTTGCGATTAAAAGTAGTGCATAATCCTGCTAGCATAAGCAAGACGCCTGCACGTTCCTATCCGCGCCTCAGTAGATTCTCTTAGAGCCAATTTTTGTTAATATCTCAGTAAAAATAAGGCGATCGCGCTTATGAGGCAGAAGACACTAAATTCATTCTCGATAAAAAAGTCCGCAAGCGATCGCTTTGAGGGTTCGTCAACACCTGACGTGCATTTCCCTGTTCTTCCACTAACCCTTGGTTGAGGAAAATGACCCGATGCGCCACTTCTCTGGCAAACTGCATCTCATGCGTCACCACCACCATCGTCATCCCTTCTTCGGCTAACTGCTTCATCACCAGTAGCACTTCCCCAACTAATTCTGGATCGAGGGCGCTGGTGGGTTCGTCAAACAGGAGAATTTTAGGACTCATGCAGAGGCTGCGGGCGATCGCCACTCGCTGCTTTTGTCCCCCCGATAGCTGTTCTGGGTACGCATTCGCCTTCTGGGATAAGCCCACCTTTTCTAGATAATGATGCGCTAGTTGCAAACTCTCGCGCCGAGACTTACCTTGCACTTTTTGCGGCGCTAGCATCAAATTTTCAACGACGCTGAGGTGGGGAAACAGGTTAAACTGCTGAAACACCATGCCAACTTGCGATCGCAACTCCCGCAACCGCTGCGTCTTTAAGTTCGGTCGCGATAAATCAATATTATTAACCCTTAACTGACCGCCATTAATCGTTTCCAGACGGTTAAAACAGCGCAGCAACGTACTTTTACCGCATCCAGATGACCCAATCACGGCGACAACCTCACCAGTGCGAATCGTTCCGCTAACACCGCGCAGAACCTCTAATTCGCCATAACTCTTACGTAAATCTGTAAAAACAATCGCAGGGCGGGAGTCTTCCATGCTCGAAGTTGGGTAAACCTGTGCTGCTCTAAAAGACTATCCTAGCGGTAATTTGCTAAATCGTATTGGTTGGTACAATTTGTTAACTTTGTTTCCCGACACACTAAAAAACAGAGTAGTTTTTTCTTGAACTTCGATAATCAAAACCTAATTTAGAAAATGCTAACATTCACCCGTTCGCGCTTCTTACGTCGCCTCACCCCCGGCTTAGTCACCCTCCTGTTAGTCGCCGCTTGTGGGGGAAACCAAGCCCAAACCGAACAAGCGGGAGGACAACCCCTCACCGTCGCCACAGAACCCGCCTTTCCCCCCTTTGAGTCGCAGGCGGCGGGCGGCGAACTTGAAGGCTTTGATATTGACTTAATGAACGCCATTGGCGAAGCCGCCGACTTAAATGTCCAATTTCAAAGTCTCCCCTTTGATGGGATAGTCCCCGCCTTACAAGCCGGACAGGTAGATGCAGCCATCAGCGCGATGACGATTACCCCCGAACGCCAGCAAACCGTTGATTTCTCCCGACCTTACTTTAGAGCAGGTTTAGCGATCGCCGTTCGCGAAGACAACACCGAAATTCAAAGCCTTGACGACCTCAAAAATAAACGCATCGCCGTCCAAATTGGCACCACCGGCGCAAACCAAGCTAAAAGCATTGAAGGAACCAGAATTAGCACCTTTGACTCCGCCCCCCTCGCCCTGCAAGAATTAGCTAACGGCAACGTAGACGCCGTTATTAACGATGCCCCCGTCACCCTATACGCTATTGAAAGCGGCAATCTGCAAGGCTTAAAGGTCGTGGGTCAACTGGTGACAGAAGAATACTATGGAATTGCCTTACCCCGAAACTCCCCCAACCTCGAACGGGTGAATCAAGGTTTGACCGAAATTAAAAACAATGGCACCTACGCCGAAATCTACCAGAAATGGTTTGGAGTAGAACCGCCAACTCTACCGGAAACTGCACCAACTAACTAAGTAGCAGCCGCTAACGGTTGGGTCATTTGACCCAACTGTTAGA
>JAAHGE010000317.1 GCA_010672635.1 Desertifilum sp. SIO1I2
TAATGCAAACCCCATTTGCATTCATGACCCCCTCGCCAAGTTAACCACACTCTTTGAAGGGAAAACTGCTAAACGGGAAGCCGGAATTGATGAAAACCTCCCGGTGGAAGAACGCCTCAAACGTCATATCATTGACGGCGAACGCATTGGTCTTGAAGACCAACTTAAAAAAGCCTTAGAACAGTATCCTCCCCTCGAAATTATCAATACTTTCTTACTCGATGGGATGAAGGTCGTTGGCGAGTTATTTGGTTCCGGTCAAATGCAACTTCCCTTCGTTCTACAATCGGCTGAAACCATGAAATCGGCAGTGGCTTACCTCGAACCGTTCATGGAAAAGCAAGAGTCGGGGAATAATTCTAAAGGGACGGTTGTCATTGCCACGGTTAAAGGCGATGTCCACGATATCGGTAAAAATCTCGTTGATATCATCCTTTCCAATAACGGTTATAAAGTGGTCAACCTGGGGATTAAACAACCCGTCGATAACATTATTGAAGCCTACGAACAACACCAAGCCGACTGCATCGCCATGAGTGGCCTGTTGGTGAAGTCTACCGCCTTCATGAAGGAGAACCTAGAGGTCTTCAACCAACGCGGGATCGCCGTTCCCGTGATTTTAGGCGGCGCGGCTTTAACTCCCAAATTCGTCCATGAAGATTGCCAAAATACCTACAAGGGACAGGTAATTTACGGTAAAGATGCGTTTGCTGACTTGCATTTCATGGATAAGTTAATGCCAGCCAAAGCCGCAGGCAAGTGGGATGATGGACAAGGCTTTTTAGATGAAACGGGAAATGGGTTTAAACCTGCCGTTGAAGTTAAGGAAGACACTCAACAGACTCCGCAGAACGCAGAACCCGCAGAACCAGAGGTTGAAGATACGCAACGTTCGGAAGCCGTCAGTTTAGAGATTGAACGGCCGACTCCGCCTTTCTGGGGAACGCAAGTTTTACAACCGGAAGAGATTCCTTTAGCAGAGGTCTTTGGGTATTTAGACTTGCAAGCTTTAATTGCCGGACAATGGCAGTTCCGCAAACCCAAGGATCAAAGCCGCGAAGAATACGACAGTTTCTTGCAAGAAAAGGTTTACCCGATTTTAGAGGAATGGAAGCAGCGGGTGGTTGCCGAAAATCTCTTGCATCCCCAAGTGGTTTACGGCTATTTCCCCTGTCAAGCCGATGGGAATTCCTTACATTTATACGATCCCCAAGCCTATCCGGAAGATTTAAACCGGGCGATAACCTGGAAGTTCCCCCGCCAGAAGTCGATGCGACGCCTGTGTATTGCCGACTTCTTTGCCACCCAAGAATCGGGTATTGTGGATGTCTTCCCCATGCAGGCGGTTACGGTGGGGAATATTGCCACGGAGTTTGCCAAACAACTGTTTGAGGCCAATCAATATACCGATTATCTCTACTTCCACGGGTTGGCGGTACAGGTGGCGGAGGCGGTTGCAGAATGGACTCATGCCAGAATTCGCCGCGAGTTGGGGTTAGCTGCCGATCCCGATAATATCCGCGATATCCTGGCGCAACGCTATCAAGGTTCGCGCTATAGCTTTGGCTATCCAGCTTGTCCGAATATTCAGGATCAATATCAGCAGTTGGCGCTATTAGGGGCCGAACGCATTCATCTGTACATGGATGAAAGCGAACAAATCTACCCCGAACAGTCCACAACCGCGATCGTAGCCTATCATCCTGCTGCAAAATATTTTAGCGCCTAGGAACGGCTGTTTCCGTATTTTCACCCGGGGAGATGCATTTCTCCCTCGATCGTCTTTACAAAAACTTGATAATGCGATCGCCAAAACTTTATTTGTTTGGTTAAGAGCAATACAGCGCGATCGCTCTCCCTAGACAGCGCCCAACACCTCAAGCGATTGCTATGTCAGGGTTTGAGAAAATTTTTTTCAGGAAATAAATCCCGGTTTGCCAGCCTCTAAGTCTTGTCACGAGCCATATTTTTTCTTCGTATCAGACCGAGGAAATTGACGAGATCGAACTTAAAATTTCGTAATTCTTCCCTAGGGAGGATCTAGGACAGAAAACTCGCTCGGTAAATTAGACCGAAGACGAGAGCGTTCTCGAACGTAAATTTACAGCGATTCCCAGCCAGCGCCTTTCATCGATCCGAGATCGAAGAAACTGCTGAGTCTGTTATCAGCCCCCTAAAGAGGTGAGAAGGTTACGATGAGAATAGCTTTTGTTGTCGGGCGGTTTCCCGTCCTTTCAGAGGCATTTATCCTTAATCAGATTATTGGCTTAATTGACCGAGGTCATGAAGTAGATATCTATGCCCTTGAAGGATTTTCTGGTGAAGAAAAGGTTCATCCCGATGTCGAAAAGTACCGTTTACTCGATCGCGCCTTCTATGCGCCGCAAGTTCCCGATAACTATGTTTGGCGAACCCTAAAAGCCTTCGGTCTACTCATCCGTCACGGGTCAAAAGACCCAAAAATGTGTCTAAAAGCACTCAATTTCTTTCAATATGGCAAGCGGGCCGCTTCCTTGAGAACGCTTTACACAACAATCCCCTTTCTGCAAAGCCAGCCTTACGATATCGTCCACTGTCAGTTTGGCACGTATGCACTACAAATCTTAGGCGCACATCAAATTGGTGCAGTTCAGGGTAAATTTGTATCTGCCTTTCGGGGTTATGACATTAGCTGGTACGTCAAAGAAAAAGGGGAAGACGTTTATCGGGAGTTGTTGGAGTATGCAGACTTCTTTTTAACCAACTGCAACTTCTTTCGGCGGCGCGTCATTAGCCTGGGGTGCGAACCCGATAAGATTGTCGTTCACGGATCGGGGATTAATTGCAGCCGTTTTACCTTCAAACCGCGCCATTTCCCCGAAGATGGACGCATCCGCATTGCAACCACGGGTCGCTTAATCGAGAAAAAAGGCATTGAATACGCCATTCGGGCCGTTGCCCAATTAACCCAAACCTATCCCAATCTTGAATTCAATATTATTGGCGATGGATATCTGCGGGAATCCTTTGAACAACTGATCCAAGACTTAGGCGTTACAGACAGCGTGAAACTCCTGGGTTGGCGGCAGCAACAAGAACTGATTGAAATCTTAGATCGATCGCACATCTTTGTTGCCCCTAGCGTCACGGCCGCCGACGGCAACCAGGATGCACCTGTCAACACCCTCAAAGAAGCGATGGCGATGGGTTTACCCGTGATTGGCACTTACCACGGCGGTATCCCAGAACTGATTGAAGATGGCGTATCGGGTTACTTAGTCCCCGAACGCGATGCTGATGCGATCGCCCTCAAACTCCAACAACTCATCGACCATCCCCAAAACTGGCCGGCGATGGGTCAAGCAGGACGGCGCTATGTCGAACAACATTACGACATGAACCAACTTAACGATGAGTTAGTAGAACTCTACCAAAATCTGATCCATCCCCAAAACCCGGCGCTTGTCCGCGATTTAATTCCAACGACAAGCCGTTAACGAACCCGAACTCACAAACGGAGAGACCTGTATATGACTCAACCTCTTGTAACCTTAGTTGTCGTTCCCCGCGAACGATTTAGTTGCGCCCGCGAATCTCTAGAGAGTATCTACGAACATACCACTCTCCCCTTTAACCTAATTTACGTTGATGGCAACTCTCCCCCCAAAGTCCAGCGCTATCTGCAAGAAAAAGCCCAGGAAAAAGGCTTCCAACTGATTCGCACCTCCTATTACCTCTCCCCCAACCGCGCCCGCAACATTGGTTTAAGCGAAGTTAAAACTCGTTACCTCGTTTTTGTCGATAACGACGTAATTGTCAGTCCGGGCTGGCTAGAAGCCCTTGTAGACTGTGCAGAACAGACCAACGCCAGCGTAGTTGGCCCGTTAATGTGTCAATACCTGCCCCTGCATGAAATCGTCCACTTTGCGGGCGGCGAGTCGCGGGTGATTGTCGATAAAACGGGGCGTCGCCGGATGCGGGAAAAAATGTACAAGCAGGGCCAGCGCGTCGCCGATGTCCGCCCGCAACTGCAACGCCACCAAACCGAGTTAGCGGAATTCCATTGCGTCTTAGTTCGGACTGAAATTTTCCAAAAAATTGGCTTCCTCGATGAGGAAATGGTGAATACCAAAGAACACCTCGACTTCTGCATGACGGTGGCCGAAGCCGGAGGAACTATTTACTTTGAACCCGACTCGCTAGTGACGTATGTCCCAGGGCCGCCCTTAGAAGTTAGCGATTTTCACTACTATATGCTGCGCTGGAGTAATGCCTGGACGCTGCAAAGTCTAGAACGGATGCGCCAAAAGTGGGGTCTGGCAGAGGATGGTTATTTTCAAACCAAATACAAAGGCTTAGGGTGGCGGCGTCGAGATTCGATTATTCGCCCCTTTGTGGAATGGGTGATGAGACGACCCAGCGGACGTTTAGAAGATTTATTGATGCGGTTTGAAGCGCCCTTCAATCGCTTTTTAACCGACCGCTACGCCAAGCAACTGGCCAAACAACCCGCCCCACAAAAGTTGCCCCAATCTCCGGTAGCGGAAAAAACAACTGCCACGATTGCTTAATTGCCTTTTATACACGTTAATGCCAAGGAACTACGACATTATGCCCCAGGAGGTTATTTATACGCCCCGCAGTCGGATGAGAAGCCCTTTGTTTCTCTTTCGGCAAATGTGGCGAGATTTGTTAGCTTCGCGAGAACTCGCTTGGCGGCTAATGGTGCGCGATATTAGCGCTCAATATCGTCAATCCTTTTTTGGGGTTGCCTGGGCATTTTTACCCCCAATTGTCATGGCTGCGGGTTTCACGCTGGCCGGAGAAGCCAATGTGATTAATGTGGGGGAAACGGATATTCCCTATCCCGCCTATGTAATGTTTAGTACGGCTCTATGGCAAACCTTTGTAGAGGCGTTAAATGGGCCGGTTTTAGCCGTGACGGAAGCAAAACCAATGCTGTCGCGGGTCAATTTTCCCAGAGAGGCGATTATTTTAGCCAAGTTGGGAGAGGTTTTGTTTAATTTTTCGATCAAGTTGATTTTAATTATTGGGTTGTTTATCTGGTTTCAGGTTCCCGTGAGTTGGACGCTGATTATCGCGCCAGTGGCTTTAATTCATTTAATTTTGTTAGGTACCTTAGTCGGCGTGTTGTTGGCTCCTTTGGGGGCGCTGTATAAGGATGTTTCCAAGGGAATCACAATTCTAACGGGGTTTTGGTTGTTTATCACGCCTGTGATTTATCCGGTTCCAACGGCGGGATTATTTGGCACCTTGGTGAGGTTAAATCCCGTAACGCCTTTGTTGGTGACAACGCGAGAGTTGGCCACAGGCGGAACGCTTTCTGACCCCGTAAGCTTTTGGGTAGTCAGCGCTTTAACTTTAATCGGTTTGTTTTTAACTTGGTTAGCGTTTCGATTAGCAATGCCGTTTGTAATTGAACGCATGAGTTCTTAAGCATCAAGCTTAAGTTTTGAGTTTGGGTCAGGGAGAGGCTAACTAGGAAGATTCAGAACAACGTAGAGGTTAAGTTGATTATGTCTAAGCTAGTTTCAATCGTTATTCCCTGCTATAACGCTCAAAAATGGATAGGTGCAGCTATTGAAAGTTGCCTGAATCAAACTTACTCGAATATTGAGGTGATTGTTGTTGATGATGGTTCGAGCGATCGCAGTTTGGAAGCCGTCAAGAAATATGGCGATCGCATTCGCTGGGAAACCGGGCAAAATCGCGGCGGAAATTACGCTCGCAATCGCGGTTTTGCATTATCTAAAGGCGATTACATCCAATTTTTAGATGCGGATGATACCTTACTTCCCCAGAAAATAGAACAACAAGTTTGCTGTTTAGAAGAAACGCAAGCTGATGTAGTTTATAGCGACTGGCGCTACCAGTTTCATCAGCCGGATGGCGAAATTGAATGCGGTGAAATTCAAGTCTGCGGCCCCAAGAGCGATTTTCTAGAAACTCTCCTTTCAAATGACCGTTGGACGCTGATTATTTGCACGA
>JAAHGE010000318.1 GCA_010672635.1 Desertifilum sp. SIO1I2
CCCGCAATGGCGTGGAAAGCGAGATTGCTCAACTCATCGAACAGCTTTTGGGCGTCACTCCTGTCGGCGCAAAAGCACGAGGCTTCGTAATTTCCACCACCTTCATAAATGTCCAAAGCAACTGACTGCGCGGATCTGTGGGGTTCATCTTGCCAGCAACCGAAAAACCCTGACAAGGCGGGCCGCCAAAAACAATGTCTATCCCTTCAAATTGATAGAGTTCTGCGAATAAGTTTTGCAGATCGCCCCATTGAGCAGGTATTGTTGGGTGATTCGCCTCGTAAGTTAGACAAGCATCTTTGTCTAGGTCATTCGCCCAGACAATCTTGATTCCTGCTTGGAGAAAGCCTACATCCATCCCCCCCGCACCAGAGAACAGGGAGAGTCCTGATAAGGTCGTTTGATCGTTCATATATGCGATTTTGGCATATTTAGCTTTCCCAATCAATATCTGAGTTATGAAAAGTCATAAGCCATCGGTGTCAAGCATTCACGATCCTGAGTACCACACCATTATTGATGCACTTATTGGTTTAAGAGAAGCCGCAAAACTCTCTCAAAAAGCAATTGCTCAGGCGATCGGTTTAACTCAACCGGATATTTCTAAGATAGAACGCCGGGAACGCCGGATTGATATTCTAGAAGCTTTACGATGGGTGCGCGCCACGGGTACCGATCCGGCTAAGTTTTTTGCACAATTGGGCAAATTAGAGAGATGAGTGCTTCTAGAGTGACAGTAGATCGTCAAGCAGCTAAGGAAGTTTTCCGAGAAGCGATCGCGATCGCTCAAGATCTTTCTATTTCACTCCTGACAACACAATGGGATGGTGCGATAGCCACCTTGATTCAAGGTAAACATCTCACTTTTAGGTATATCTTGATTACTGCTCTTTTGGCAAAATCAACGAATCACCGTATTAATGCTTTAGCGCTTCAAGCAGGGGCTGATATAGAGGGCGCTTATGATGCCCGTAGCTTATGTCATATCGTTGTTGTCCCCCTTGAACGTCAATTGCTCAATCGTGCTTTAGGAGGCTCTAATGAGCCTTTCCTCAATAAACCCGCCCGCTTTCCCACAATATCTCCATCTAATGCTGTTAGGGCAGGTACAGATCGTCAACTTTTACTCAAGCTATATGAAATTCTTTCGGAGATCGTTACCTCTGAGCAAGCTTTCAATGCCCTTTGTCTTGCGACAAGGTATGCTCTTGAAAAGCAAACTGCCTTGAGTCAAAGAGCTTCCCAACTGGTCATTTCGACTAACTCCCAGTTGAAAGTTATTGAATTTGTTGAGATGCTAACTGCGCGATCGCTTGAGGGGCAAATCGCTGCAATCGTTATGGGCGCTGCGTTAGCAGTACATTTTGACCAATTTGCAGGATTTGAAATTATTGTTCATCCAGTCAATCAAAGCGGAGCTTCCTCTCAAGAGGTAGGAGATATTGACATTAAAAGAGAAGGTCAACTCTTTGGAACAGTTGAAGTTAAAGATAAACCATTTAGCGAGCAGGATGTCGATCATGCGGCTTTCAAAGCCAGTCAATACGGCTTGACTTCAATTACTTTTGCGATCGGAGCAAATGGACAGTGCATTGAGGCATCATCTCAACAGATCGCTCAGACTATTCTCGTCAAAAGAGGAGTTAATGTCATTTTTATCGAACTGGTCTCTTTTGTAAAATCAGCGATCGCACTATGCCCCAACCTGACTTTTACCACTTTTTGGGAAAAACTTCGGTACTATGCTATCAACGCACGCGTTAAAGATGACGTTTTTACCCACATGGAAGCCGTTTTGCAAGCTATGCAAGTTTTGGAGTAATTATTACCCAATTAACTTTCCACCTCAGCAACCTCCCCGACATAAACGCCCAACCCTCTAGCCGTCTGAACGAGAAAGTCATCGGGTTTTACGGGTCTAGGACTATTGTGAAACACCTCTTCTAGGGGGACGCTGACCACCTGACCGTTTTGCCATGCCACCATCTGGCCGAACTGTTCCTGTGCAACCAAGTCCACCGCCGCTTTACCAAAAGCAGTGGCCATCAGGCGGTCTAGGGCCGATGGGGTACCGCCGCGTTGAACGTGACCTAAAACCGTGACGCGGGTTTCCACATGATTGCCACTACACCGGGCAATTTGATCGGTAATATACTCGCCAATTCCCCGCAAGCGCACCTCGCCATGTGCATCGGTGTAAACTCGCGACTCGCCATCGGGGGTTTTGGCACCTTCGGCAACTACTACGATCGCAAATTTTCGCCCCCACTGGTTCCGCAAATTGTCAATATGGCGACAGACCCCAGCAACTGAATAGGGAATTTCGGGGATTAAAATCACATCCGCGCCGCCTGCAATTCCGGCGTGTAAAGCCAGATGACCGACATCGCGTCCCATCACTTCCACCACCATCACGCGGTCGTGACTGGCGGCGGTGAAGCTGAGACGATAAAGGGCATCGGTAATGGTGTTTACCGCAGAATCAAACCCGACCGACCGTTCGGTAAAGGGGACATCGTTATCAATGGTTTTGGGGACGCCGACGAGTTTCCAGCCGCCTTTTTGCGCGAGTTTGTACAGAATGGCTAAACTGCCTTCGCCACCAATCGCAATCAGTGCATCTAATCCTAACTCGCGATAGCCTGCGATCGCCTCTTCTGCCCTAGCTTCAGTATCCCCTTTATTGATAGAACCCAGGATCGTTCCCCCCATGCTTAACAAAGGGTCTAAGCCATGCAATTCTAGACCGTGAACGTTAAGAATCTCGCTTTTGCGTTCGAGTAGACCCTGCGTGGCATACGGGATACCCAGAACTTCCCACTCATAAGTTAAGGTGGCATGGCTGACAACGGCGCGAATGACTGCGTTTAAGCCGGGACAGTCTCCGCCACTGGTCAAAATCCCAATTCTTTTTTTCATAATTGAGTTATCCCCACATACTTCAATCCGGTAGTGGCTCTCCTTTAAGTGTGTAACAGATGCGACCAAAACGTAAATTAATAATTGTATTTTAAGAAACGATTTAATCATGAGAGCCGGGTAGCGAAGCGTTAACAAATTATTTTGATTTCCACAAATCGCGATACAAATCTTAGCTTCGTAAAGTTCCTTAAAACTCCAATTTTTGGCAAACCCTTAGCAAGCAACAGAATTCGGATAAAACAACCTCTATATTGTTTATTTAGATTATCTGCAAGTTGCGATTTCAGGCGTTTGCTTTTGAGATTAGAGATAAACTGGAAATAAATGAATTAGACAGTTGACTCGTTAAAGCAACAGAACAACGAGGAGATTTAAGGATTATGTTTGAACAGTGGAAAACCTTTGTTCCAGGTAAATGGACAAATGAAGTCAATGTACGCGATTTCATTCAGAAAAACTATACACCTTATGAAGGCGATCGCGACTTTTTAGCGAGTGCAACTGATTGTACCCAAAGGCTCTGGCATCAAGTGCAAGAATTGATGAAGCAAGAGCGAGAAAAAGGGATTTTAGACGCCGATACGAAAGTTCCCTCAACCATTACTTCCCACGCCCCAGGCTACATCGATCGAGATCTAGAACAAATTGTCGGCTTGCAAACCGATAAACCCCTCAAACGCGCCATTATGCCCAACGGCGGGATTCGCGTTGTTGAAAAAGGACTCGAAGCCTACGGTTACAAACTCGATCCGCAAACCAAAGAAATCTTCACCAAATATCGCAAATCTCATAACGATGGCGTCTTCGATGCTTACAATCGTTCCATGCGGTTAGCGCGTCACTCCGGTATCATTACCGGCTTACCTGATGCTTACGGTCGCGGTCGAATTATTGGCGACTATCGGCGCATTGCCTTATATGGCATTGACTTCTTAATTCAAGATAAAAAACAACAGCTCGCCGCCCTTGAATGCGATGTTGTAGACGAATCTGTCATTCGCCTGTCTGAAGAACTTAACGAACAAATTCGGGCCTTAAACGAACTCAAACAAATGGCCGCCAGCTACGGCTGTGAAGTCGGCCGACCCGCAGCAAATGCCAAAGAAGCCGTCCAATGGCTTTACTTCGGATATTTAGCCGCCGTCAAAGAACAAAATGGTGCGGCAATGTCCTTGGGACGCGTTTCTACCTTCCTAGATATTTACTTTGAACGCGACTTGCAAAACGGCGACGCCACCGAAGTCCAACTGCAAGAATATATCGACCATTTCGTCATGAAGTTGCGGATGGTGCGTTTCTTGCGGACGCCTGATTATAACGAACTATTTTCCGGCGACCCCACCTGGGTGACAGAATGTATTGGCGGACTCAGCGAAGATAGTCGTCCGTTAGTCACCAAAACCAGTTACCGCATTCTCCACACCCTATATAACCTAGGGCCCGCCCCCGAACCCAACCTGACTGTATTATGGTCAGAACGCCTGCCAGAAAACTTTAAGAACTACTGCGCCCAAGTTTCCGCCGATACCAGTTCAATTCAATACGAAAATGACGATCTGATGCGGCCGGAATACGGCGACGACTACGGAATTGCGTGTTGCGTTTCTGCGATGCGAATTGGCAAGCAAATGCAATTTTTCGGGGCCCGCGCCAACCTCGCCAAAGCCTTACTGTATGCCATTAACGGCGGTAAGGATGAAAAATCGGGCGAACAAATTGCCCCGGCTTTTGCACCGATTACTGCTGAATATCTCGATTATGACGAAGTGGTTGCCAAATTTAACCTGTTGATGGATTGGCTATCGAAACTCTACGTCAACACCCTCAACGTCATCCACTATATGCATGATAAGTATGCATACGAACGGATTGAGATGGCGTTGCACGATCGCGATATTCTGCGGACAATGGCCTGTGGCGTTGCTGGGTTATCTGTAGTTGCAGACTCGCTATCTGCCATTAAGTACGCGAAAGTCAAAGTTATCCGTAACGAACAAGGGCTAGTCGTTGATTACGAAATTGAAGGCGACTATCCTAAATTTGGGAATAATGACGATCGCGTAGACGAAATCGCAGTGAACCTCGTTCGCGACTTCATGAACCGCCTGCGGAAGTGTAAAACCTATCGCGACGCCCTTCCTACCCAGTCAATTTTGACCATTACCTCCAACGTGGTGTACGGGAAGAAAACCGGAAATACCCCCGACGGACGCAAAGCAGGCGTTCCCTTTGCACCAGGTGCAAACCCCATGCACGGACGGGATACCAAGGGCGCGATCGCAGCCTTAGCTTCTGTCGCTAAACTCCCCTACGAACACGCCCAAGACGGCATTTCCTACACCTTCTCGATCGTCCCCAAAGCATTGGGTAAAGGCGAAACCGATCGGGCGAATAACCTCGCAGGCTTACTCGATGGATACTTCCACGACGGCGGCCATCATGTCAACATTAACGTCCTCGACCGCGAAAAACTGATTGACGCGATGGATCATCCCGAACTGTATCCTCAACTTACCATCCGAGTTTCCGGTTACGCAGTGAACTTCATTAAACTCACCCGCGAACAGCAACTCGATGTCATCAGCCGCACTTTCCACGAAAGATTCTAACGCTGTCACTTAAGTTTTAGACCCCCAATAGGGAATGGGAGAAGCCTTCTATTCCCTATTTCTTTGCAAGAGATGGGGAAGAAGGGAGTTGGGAATTGGGAGTTGGGGGTTGGGGAAGAAGAAGGGAATTGGGAGTTAGGAGTTGGGGGTTGGGGAAGAAGGGAGTTGGGAGTTAGGAGTTGGGGGTTGGGGAGAAAGAAGGGAATTTGGGGTTAATTCTGACTTACTCCCAGACCGATCGGAACTCAGCACTCTTTAAAAATGGGGAGAATCAAGGTCAATCCGCTATTGTTCTAAATCCCTATTCAGCACTCAGCACTCAGCACTTTACACTCAGCACTAACTTCCCCCCACCTTCTTCCCTCCCCACTTAGCACACCGCTACGCGGAAGCTAAAGCAACAGCACTTTACACTCAGCACTTAGAGAAGCACTTAGAGAAGCACTTAGAGAAGC
>JAAHGE010000319.1 GCA_010672635.1 Desertifilum sp. SIO1I2
TAAATACGCATTGGTTAAATTCGCACCGCTTAAATCGGCATTACTTAAATTAGCGGCAGATAACCCTGCTTGGCTTAAATTTGCGCCTTTCAAATCTGCGCCGCTGAAATCCACGCTATCGAGAAACGCGCCCGTGAGATTGACATTCTCTAGTTTGGCGTTGTTGAGTTTGGATTGATTGAGTTTGACATTACTTAAATCTTGACCGCTAAATTCAGCATTGCTGAAATCGCAGTTGAGACATTCATTGGTTTGGGCTAACTGTTGTTGCGGATCGGCTTGGGTGGTTGGGGAAGGATTGCAGCCCCAAAGGGTGAAACTAAAAATAAGGATTAATAGGAGAATTTGGGGTTTAACTTTCATAATCACGAGATTGAGCAATTTTCCAACTTAAAAGAATAACCGGAATTAAGCCAACTAAAACGATCGCCAGCGAAGGACCTGACGCCCGAATTAAACGTTCGTCGGCGGCGAGTTGATAGGCGCGAACGGCTAGGGTATCAAAATTGAACGGACGGATAATTAAGGTAGCGGGGAGTTCCTTCATCACATCGACGAAGACTAACATTCCCCCCGTGAGTAGCCCTCCCCACATCATGGGGGCATGAACGCGGATCAGGGTTTGTGTGGGAGACGTGCCGAGCGATCGCGCCGCTTCATCCAAATTGGGTTTAATCTTGACTAAGCTCGCTTCCACCGTACTAAAGGAGACGGCCAGAAAGCGCACCAAATAGGCAAACACTAGCGCTACAATCGTGCCACTCAGCAATAAGCCGGTGGAAACGCCAAAAGTTGCCTGCATCCAGCGATCGATCGCGTTATCAAAGCGCCCCACGGGGATGAGAATTCCCACTGCAATGACTGCGCCGGGAATGGCATAACCCATTGCTGAGATCCGCGTTGCTAAACGCATCCCCAGATTGGGTTGCAGGCGGACGCCATAAGCCAGAATCACGGCTAAAACAACGCCGAGAATTGCAGTAACGGAAGCCAGGATAAAGCTATTGGTGGCAAATCCCCAAAATCGACGATCGATGGTTTGGTTCCAGTTGTTCAGGGTCATGTGGAGTAACACGCCACCGGGAAGCAGGAAGCCGAAAAAGATGGGGAGAACGCAAGCGGCGATCGCACATCCCTCCCTCACCCCTTGCAGTTGATAGCGCGAGAGGGTTCTATAGCGGCTAGTAGATTGGTAATATTTGGCTCTTGCGCGCGACCATTGTTCTAGCCAAATGAGGACAAAGATGAACAATAGTAGGATGGAAGCCAGTTGGGAGGCGGCGATCCGTTCTCCCATACCAAACCACGTCCGATAGATCCCGGTGGTGAAGGTGGGGACGCCAAAATATTCAACGGTGCCAAAGTCGTTCAGGGCTTCCATTAGGGCGAGGGATAAGCCTGCTACGATGGCGGGACGCGCTAAGGGTAAGGCCACCTTAAAGAAGCTTTTCCAGGGGTTACAGCCCAAGCTGCGGCTGGCTTCTAGGGTACAGGTGGACTGTTCCATGAAGGCGACGCGGGCTAACAGGTAAACGTAGGGGTAGAGGACGAGGGTAAGCATGGCGATCGCGCCCGGAAGCGATCGCACGTTGGGAAACCAGTATTCGCCGAATCTCAACCCCGTCAGGTTGCGAATGGCAGTTTGTACGGGCCCTCCGGCTTCTAAAAGGTCGGTGTAGGCGTAAGCCAGAACGTAGGCGGGGGCCGAAAGGGGCAGCAGTAAGGCCCATTCAAAGAATCTTTGTCCCCGGAATTGGCACAAGGTCACTAACCAGGCGGTTGCAGTCCCAATGATGAAGACGCCTAACCCGACGCCCGCGCTTAAACCTAGGGAGTTCCGCAGATACAGGGGAAGGACGGTGGAGGCGAGGTGTTGCCAAATTTCTCCCGTATCGGCGAATAGGTTTGCACCCACGACTAAAACGGGGGTGGCGATCGCAACAGCAATGGCGATCGCGCCTAGCGTCCACCCACCGGGAAGCCAGCGAACCAGAGAAGCGGGAGATTTAACATTTGTAACTGGAGTCATTTTAGGGTGACAATTCCTCGTTGAGATTCGCCAAGTCTTCTCGCGTTAGGGGTGCGTCTGCGATCGCGTATTTCGTCCCGCCATCTAGCGTTGAAAACAGACTGATGTAATATTGCACTTCCCCATCTTTGGACACTTCATAGATGCGTTCGCCAGTGCGATCGCCATCAGTTCGCCGAATGGTGAAGCCCTTGGCTTCCAAAGATTCCAGCAGGTTTCGCGCCACGGAGGTCGATCGCTGTTGAATTTGCCAGCATTGCCCCTGACACCCGGTTTGGGCCCCCGTAATATGCGGAAACTCTGCTAAGGGGTCTTCTGGAAGTTCTGCCACCTCTGGGGTAGGGGTGGGTTCGGGGGTTTGCACCACCTCTGGGGTTGGCGAAGGCGTTTGCACCACCTCTGGGGTAGGGGTGGGTTCGGGGGTTTGTACCACCTCTGGGGTTGGCGAAGGTGGCGGCGTTTCAAACAGTTCTGCCCCTAAAAACGGGTCAATCTCTGGGGGAGGCGTGGGTTGGGGGGGAGGCGGAGAAGGACGCCGAGGGGCGGGTGGGGGAGACTGAACAACAGGGGTTGGGGGAGGCGTGACGACGGGAGAGGGTGGGGGTTGAACGGCAGGAGGGGTGGGGGTTGGCGAAGGGGATGGAGATGGCGAGGGCGACAGTGGGCGAACGGCGACGGGTTCTGGTTCGACTTCTGCAACTTCTGGAGGCGGTTCGGGAAGCGGAATCAGCAAAAATCCCCCATGCAAAATCATGGAGAAGTACAGCATAGGTCGAATCAGCATTCGCACGGGGGCGGGAAGGTTTTTCGAGAAGGTCGGCTGATTCATCATAGGTCTTGGGTTAGTGCAAGACAGGGGGATTGACAGCAGACACTGAGGCGTTTGTTGGAAAAACGCGCACCTTGCGATCGCCAACCGATAGCAACACGCGGGTCCCTACGGCGAGGGGGGCGCTTGTGGGGGTACGGACGTTGAGATACTCTCCGGAGGGGGTTTGGATGCGATAGCGATGTTCGCGGCCTAGGAAAGTGCGATCGCGGATAATGGCAACTCCGGTTTCATCGGCTTGCAGGATAATGGCTTCTTCGCGGATCATCAGATCGGCCTGTTCGCCTTCTAGGGGAGAGGTTATGGGAAATTGACCGAGTTCGGTTTCCCAAAATTGCCCCCGGCGATGGGCCCGAATGAAGTTGGCTTGGCTGACAAATTCGGCGACGAAGCGGGTGGCGGGTTCTGTGTAGATCGCTTCGGGGGAACCGAGTTGTTCTAATTTGCCTTGCTGCATGACGCCGACGCGATCGGAAATACACAAGGCTTCTTCTTGGTCGTGGGTGACGAAGATGGCACTGGTTCCGCTATCTTTGAGGATGCGGCGAATTTCTTCGCGCAGTTGCAACCGTACTTGCACGTCTAGGTTGCTGAGGGGTTCGTCGAGTAAAATCAGGGCGGGTTGAGGGGCTAAGGCTCTAGCCAGGGCAACTCGCTGTTGCTGTCCGCCGGAGAGTTCGTGGGGGTAGCGTTTTTGCAAACCTTCGAGGCGGACTAGGGCTAAGGCTTCTTGAATCCGTTTTTGGATGGAGTCTTTGGGGAGGGATTTGCTTTGTTGCAAACCAAAGGCAATATTATCGCCGACGCTGAGGTGCGGAAATAAGGCATAATCTTGAAACACGATGCCGACATCTCGCTTTTCCGGCGGTACCCAAATTCCGTTTCCGGCAACGGGTTGTCCTGCTATTTCAATGCTGCCTTGCTGAGGTTTTTCAAATCCGGCTATTAAGCGTAAAAGCGTAGTTTTGCCACATCCAGAAGGGCCGAGCAAGCTTAAAATCTCGCCTTGCTGCAAGCTTAAACTGACTCCCGCGATCGCTGGTGCGGTAGCCCGATTAAACTGCTTGGTGATGCTCTCTAACTGGACGATGGCAGGTTCGCTCATTCCTCAAGGCTTTTGAAACTCTTTTGCAAAAAACGCAATCGCAAAATAAACTAACACAAATTCTTCTCAAAACATATTAATCCTTAGTGACGATTTGTTCAATTACAGGCATCCCTGTGAAAAAAGGCTAGGTTACAACAGTCACCTAGCCACATATCCCGTCCGATAAAAAGCTCATGGACGTGACAGAGAAACCCTCTAGATTCTCTGCCCTGTTGTTAAGAGGAGAACACCGAGTCCTACTATAAACCTATTGAAAACTATTTGCAACTACTTGAATTCAAAAAGTTCTCAATTCATTTCTAAGAAAAAAAGCGTCCCTGCACTCTAGCTGCTTTAAATGCCCTTCAGCTAGTAAAACAGTGCATGACGCTGCGGAAGATTGTAGACCCTTGCCGTGTTAGAGAGGAGAATCAACATGGCAACATTGAGTCTTACTATAATCTTATTGCGATAGATTTGCAATACTTACTTTAAAATTCCCTCGTTTTAAACAGCCAGATAACGGCGCAAGAAGCCTTCTAGCGATTCCAACGGGATTGAATAGACAGATTCTAGGCGTTCCACTTCAGCGGGCGTACAGAAGTATTCATTCGCAAGCAGTACCCGCAAAGTGCCTAAACTCTTTTGCAACTGGGGGTTAACCACCCCAAGCGCATTCCGCACCCCATCAAACGCCAGTAAGGGGGGATTGAGAATGAGGGGTTCGCGGTTAAACAGGCGACCAAAAATCCGGGGAATGTCTTCTCGTTGAAGAATATCGGGACCACCCACAGCAAACACTTGATTGCGAGCGGCTTCAACTTCTACGGAGTCTACCGCAATTCGGGCTAAATCATCGGTACTGACAATTGAGGTTCGATTTTGGGGATCGCCAATGAGTAAATAAACCCCCGTTTGTCGGAAGTTTTCGGCTAGGGGGAGTAAATTGGACGCAAAACCAGAAGGACGCAAGATCGTGTAGTTGAGTCCGCTTGCTTGCAAGTAGCGTTCGACTTCGCGTTTGGCTTTGAAAACCAGAGAGTCTTCATAACCGCGATCGCACCCTAATACTGAAATATAAACAAAATGCTCCACCCCTTCAGCTAAAGCGCGATCGATCAACTCAATATTGGCGCGGTATTGAATTTGGGCCGGATCGCGTTCGCTGCCATGCGCGCTGATAATATAGCGTATGCCCTCGCAGGCTTTGGCAATATCGCGATCGCGCCTTAAATCGCCAATGGTTAACTGCGCGCCGCGCTGTTCCAATTCCCCATAGCGAGAATTTAAACGGACAAATGCTTTGGTGGGACGATCGCGATCGCGCAACACTCGCACGATCCGCCGTCCTAAACTGCCAGTTGCTCCAGTCACTAGAAACATATTGGGTCATCGTTAAACGCTTTCCCTTTGATTCTAGAAACTCACCTCAAAATTCTACGACAACCGGCGCATGATCGCTCGGTTTCGTCCATTGACGCGGCGTAATATCGATCGTGCAGGCGATCGCTTTTTCGTACAACGAATGGGATAGGAGATGATGATCGATCCGCCATCCCAAATTACGACGAAACGCCGCCGCCCGATAATCCCACCAGCTATACTGCTCGGCTTCTGCGTTAAACTTGCGGAAAGCATCGCCTAAGCCTAGCGCCAATAAATCTTTAAAGGCTTGGCGTTCAACCTCAGTGGTTCCGGTTACAGGTCGATTGGGTTCGGTGCTAAAGTGAATATCGCGATCGTCAGGGGCGATATTATAGTCCCCACAGATACACAAATCGGGGTAATCCTTCAGCGTCAGTTGTAAATACTCCTGCAATAGCTTTAACCAATGGAGTTTGTAGAGATATTTCTCACTCCCCCAATCTGCACCATTGGGAATATAAACGCTGATGACGCGAACGCCTGCGACGGTGGCGCTAATTAACCGTTTTTGGACATCAAATTCGCCAACCGTCGCTTCCCCCAGTACAGGTATAAAGCCGACAGTTACTTCTTCTAGCGGTAAACGAGATAAGA
>JAAHGE010000032.1 GCA_010672635.1 Desertifilum sp. SIO1I2
TCTGACTGAGTTACTAGACCGCGTTCGAGCTGATAATACCGTTCAGGAAGATGACCAAACTCTACTCTCTCTGGAGGTTCTGTAGTTAATGAGAACTGAGCTTAATGTTCCGAGTGACCTGAAGTTTTTAGCGATTGTCGAGTCTTGGTTACTCGGTTGTTTAGAAGTTGAGTTAGGTGATTCGGTAGACTGGCCTCGACAGTCCAATCGGCTGCGCCTAGCGCTTGTAGAAGCTTACTCGAACGTCGTCCGTCATGCTCATCGCGATCAACCTAATTTACCAGTCTCAATTCGTCTAGAACTGAAAAGCCGAGATATCGCCTTGGAAGTTTGGGATCACGGAAAAGGATACGATTTAGCCACGTATTTACCGCCTAACCCCGAAGAGAAGCAGGAAGGAGGCTATGGTTGGCTGATCATGAATCGCTTGATGGATCGAGTCGAGTACCGCTTGCAGATTGATGGTCGTAATTGTCTGAAGTTGGAAGCCAATCTACCGGACAAAAATGCCTAATCTTCTTAGCTCGATGGATTTGTCCCTACGTATCTGGGTTAGGGGATTCACCCGATCTCCTGCTCGTCTTTTTCTTGAGCTTCTCTGAAGGCTACATCGCTAAATTCTATCGTGAAGGCTCACAAGAGGGTTCGGGAGGGGTTCAACTCGGTTAACCCTTATCCCCACCCTCCTTGCAGGGAGCAGCGTGCAGAAGAGGTAAAGGCATAGACTGCGTCTGCTTTCTGCTCTCCCCTCTCAACCTACTGTGTATACATAAGTCTTCTAATATTGTTCTACAAGATTTCGATCCCCCCTAGCTTGCTGCTCCATTGGGTGGACAGGAGTCAAAGTCCCTAGAAATAGGGGATCTCGCCTCAATTTGGGATTCAGACGCCAGGGAGGGATGGCGCGATCGCTCCTAGATGGGGTTTGGGTAAACGGCGTTCCGTGTAGCTGCCGGAGCCGCAAAAAAACTCCTGAAGCCCAGAAACCGATCCTAAAAGCATCACTCTATAGGTAGATTTTTTAAAAAATTTAGATATTTTCTGTAACTATATTCGATCCAAATGTAACTCCCTATCGGGTTCTATGCCTGCTGCTTTGGGGTACTTGTAGCACCGACGACTCGCCCGCACCCAGCAGTATAGCATCCGGGTAATTGCGTACAGCAAGCCTCTTAACGAGAAATCGCTACCGCCCATTGTATCTATTCAACAACCCTAAATCGCCTTCAATCGAAGCAATAGACGGCTATAGCCAACAGCCACCCGGCTTAGAAGCCGGTTAAAAGTGATAGCTCAATCCCCAAAAACTACGAGTACCGATCTTGCGAACTCTGTTAATTCAATTACCAAAAATATTCTGGAAATCGCTGAATAAGATACAAAAATGTAATCATTTAGAGTTTAATTTGTAGGATTTGCCCTAAAAGGCCAATGTTGACAGGCTTGAAAGAAAATGGTGGATTTAAATAGGCGGCTTGTGGCTGACTAAGAGATTTTATCCCCTAGTCAGCCTTTTTATTCCCGCTCTAAATCAGAGGTTCCAACTCAGCAATTTGTCCGCCTAGAAAAATTCATCGCCAAATCGATCGATGCACTCTTTTGCCTTACATTCAGCTAGCTTAGAAGTCTTCGCGAAGCCAACCACAACCGCAGGCGAGCCATCCGAGGGCAAAAAATCGACTTGATAGCCTGCAAAATAGCGATCGCCCGTCCAAGGATGAATCATATACTTTTCTGAAATTGCATAGCTAATGCCAGCATGAGATTTAATATCCGCGTGCATAAAGCTTCACCTGTAAGTTGTCTTTAAAAAAATTTAGAGTTAACCCCATTATTGTTAAGTTTTTATCAATCGAGTTCCCCCCAAGGGTGAACGTTTTCCTGACAAAATTTCTAAGATAAACCCCCCTTACGAACGATTAAAAGCGCTCGAAGAAAAATACAGATTGAGATTTTACTGAGGTTGGGGGGCAAATTGCCCACCCAAACCTATCACCTCAATTAAGCCTCGTCTAGGGCTGAAATACCAGGAAGTTCCTTACCTTCAAGTAACTCCAAGCTAGCGCCACCGCCCGTAGAAATATGGCTCATTTGCTCGGCTACGCCCACTTTTTCCACCGCCGCAACCGAGTCACCGCCCCCGATAATGGTAGTGGTGCCTTGCTTCGTTAAGTCCGCTAGGCTGCGCGCGATCGCTTCAGTACCCACAGCAAACTTATCGAACTCAAACACCCCCATCGGACCATTCCAGATGACGCTCTTGCAGTCCGATAGCTCCTGTTGGAACATCTTCACCGAATCCGGACCGATATCCAAACCCATCCAGCCATCGGGGATGTTTTCAACGCTCACCGTCTGCGAGTTAGCGTCAGCCGCGAAATTATCCGCAACCACCACATCCGTCGGTAACAACAGCGCCACGCCCTTTTCCTTCGCCTTCGCTTCCAAAGACTTCGCCAACTCCAGCTTGTCTTCTTCCACCAAAGACTTACCGACATTCAAGCCGCGAGCCTTGTAGAACGTGAAAATCATCCCACCGCCCAGCAGCAGCTTATCGCACTTGTCTAAAAGCGTTTCAATCACGCCAATCTTAGACGATACCTTAGAACCGCCAATAATCGCCGCTAGAGGGCGCTGAGGGTTCTCAATTGCCGCTTGCAGGTACTTGAGTTCCTTTTCAATCAAAAAGCCTGCTACAGACGGACTCAGGTAGTGAGTAACGCCTTCTGTAGATGCATGGGCGCGGTGAGCCGTACCAAAGGCATCGTTAACGTACAGATCCGCAACCGAGGCTAACTTCTTGGCGAATTCCGAATCGTTGGCTTCCTCTTCAGCGTAGAAACGCACGTTTTCCAACAGCATCACATCGCCATCTTTGAGTTCGGAGACTTTAGCTGCAACTGCATCGCCAATGCAGTCATCGGTTTTAACCACAGGTTTGCCCAACAACTCAGAAAGGCGCGCCGCCACAGGCGTCAAGCGCATTCCTTCATTCACTTTTCCCTTGGGACGACCAAAGTGAGAGCAGAGAATCACCTTAGCACCCTTGCTGGTTAAATCTTGAATCGTTGGTAAGGCAGCCCGGATACGGGTATCATCAGTGATGCTGCCATTGTCTAGCGGCACGTTGAAGTCTACCCGCATCAACACCTTCTTGCCGGATAAATCGGAAGACGATAAATTTGCTACAGTTTTCTTGGACACAGGATAAACCTCCTAGATAATCTGTTGTTAGGCGCTCAGTTGAGCCTAGTATGCAGTAACCTGTAACTTCTGCGTCGTCCACATTTTATCGGAGTCGGTGTACCGGAGGTATTACCTAAATGTTTAAGACGGTGCTATTTCCTATCGATCAAAGCCGCGAAGCCCGCGAAGCGGCGGATGTTGTTGCTGATATTGTGAAGAAATATAGTAGTCGATTAATTCTGCTTTCGGTTGTCGAAGAGCCTGAAGCAGAAGGCGAAACTCTTCAGAGCGATCGCATGGCCTCGCCAGAGCTTGTAGAAACCTTGCTGAAAAATGCCCAAACTCTTTTTTCTGAGCAAGGCATCTCGGCAGAAATCATCGAACGCCAAGGAAAAGCTGCCTTTGCAATCTGCGATGTTGCCGATGAGATCGACGCAAATTTGATTGTTATGGGCTGTCGGGGTATTGGTTTAACCGAAGAAGGTCTCCAAGATAGCGTCACCAACCGCGTGATCAATCTCTCTCCCTGTCCGGTGTTAATTGTCCCTTGAAGAGTGCTGAGGGGGAAAAGAGTGCTGAGTGCTGAGTGAGAAAGAGGATGGGGGATGGGGAGGTGGGGGAAAAGAGTGCTGAGTCGGTATCCCCAACTCCTAACTCCCAATTCCCTTCTTCCCCAACTCCTAACTCCTAACTCCCAATTCCCTTCTTCCCCAACTCCTAACTCCTAATTCCCAATTCCCCCCATCCCCCCACCTCCCCAGCTCCCCATGTCAATCCAGTGGTATCCCGGACATATTGCCAAAGCCGAAAAAGCGCTTAAAGAACAACTCAAGCGCGTTGATGTGGTATTGGAGGTTCGGGATGCCCGAATTCCTCTGGCAACAGAACATCCCCAGGTGAAGCAGTGGGTGGGGGAAAAGGGGCGGGTTTTGACGCTCAATCGTTTAGATACGATTCCACCCGCCGTACAGCAGCGGTGGACAGAGTGGTTTGAGTCAATGGGAGAACCCGTTTATTTTACGAATGCCAAGCTGGGAAAAGGGATTTCTGGGGTGACACAAGCCGCGCAACGGGCGGGGGAGGCGATGAATCAGCGACGGCGCGATCGCGGTATGCTGCCGCGTCCCGTGCGGGCGGTGGTGATTGGTTTCCCTAATGTTGGCAAGTCAGCACTGATTAATCGCCTGTTGGGGCGCAGGGTGGTAGAGAGTGCGGCCCGTCCCGGCGTGACGCGTCAGTTGCGTTGGGTGAGAATTTCTGAGGCGATTGAACTATTGGACGCACCGGGTATTATTCCGGCGAAGCTTGATAACCAAGAGGATGCCTTAAAGCTGGCGATTTGCGATGATATTGGGGAAGCTTCCTATGATAACCAACGGGTTGCAGTCGGAATGATCGAGATCTTGCAACGCCTGAGTAGCGAGATGGACAGTTTAGGAGGGTTGCGATCGCGCTATGCAGAATTAGACCCCGCCCAACTGAGCGCTGAATCTTATCTAGAAGACCTAGCACAGACGCGCTTTCAGGGAGATGTTGAACGCACAGCCCGTCAACTGCTTGTGGATTTCCGTAAAGGACTACTCGGTGCCGTTCCCCTGGAATTACCCCCCTCTTGATTCAAGGTTGCAGTTAAGAGTTATTCTACCCAATCTTGAACGGGCATTTGCTTTACATTTGCCAAGTTTTGTGCTAATTCGCAAGCTTGCTCGTAGGAAAAACAGGAGCTAATTAAGCGTAATTCCTTATAGTCGTTACAGCCAGAGCGGATTTCAATCGCATTTCCTGACTGATAAATACTGTAGAAAGTCCGAGGTTGTTCGGAGGGCTGTCTGAGCATTTTTAAGCTGTGGGTGGGCTGGGGCAATGACATTACACCTTTCTCCTTGAAAGCAATTGACCAAGTTTGACGTTTTGGGCTACAAGGTCAAGAAATTTAGATGCACCTTGTTGAAAGACCCCTATTTTACAGACAGATTCAATTTACAACCGGGAAATTCCTGAATTGTAAGACTGATACATCCGCAACGAACCAAAATTTTGGCTCTCTGTCACTAGATTAGCAAGCTGAAAAATCTTGTCATCCCCTACAAGATTTAAGTTTCTGGTTCCTGTTTTTAAGACCCTCTCTATGGGTGTAGAGAAGGTCGCGCTCTACCTAAAGGGAGAATAACCCAAAACAGATTCAACTCGTTCGCGCCTCCGTATTTTTGCCAATACCGGGTTCGAGTCTTAACTCAATCGAATATTTTTATTGAGGAATTTACCCGCATAGAAGGTCAATCCCATCAGATCGCGCGTTTCCATAAAGCGATCGGCGATAATAATTAGTTGCACGGCTAGTGACCTGAGCTAGGATCGCGCTTGTTGCCACTGTTTATCTGTGTGTTGTCGCGCTCGGAACTTAAACCATCATCTAAGGGACATCGACTGGCGTTTAAGAACCAAAACTCTCAGAAAATTGGCTCTCGCCGATCTGGTGTGCGACTCTTTAACCGTAGAGGGATTAATATGCCTGGTTTGCGAAGGCTCAAG
Organism: Desertifilum sp. SIO1I2; assembly: GCA_010672635.1. GTDB lineage: Bacteria > Cyanobacteriota > Cyanobacteriia > Cyanobacteriales > Desertifilaceae > Desertifilum. Next base: position 5,719 of record JAAHGE010000032.1, read on the forward strand.
GAGGTCTGGAAGTAGTGACAGAACTGAAGCTACGTCTACAGGTCGAAGGGAGTCCAGAAAGCACCGTATCGGTTAGCAGCGATCGCTTTACGCTAGGGCGATCGCCAGAATGCGATTTATGCCTACCTTTTTTTGGCGTTTCCCGGCGTCATGCCAGCTTCGTTCGCAGTAGCGATGGTATGTGGATGATTGAAGATTTAGGAAGTTTAAACGGAACCCTACTCAATCAAGTTCCCGTCACTGCACCGCAATACATCCACCATTCCGATCTCGTGCAAGTCGGCGTCGTCTATATCGGCGTTGTCTTGATGGAAAGCGAACAACTGCGCCGTTCGGGAGTTGAAGTCATCACCGATGGCACGACGATTTTAAGAAACGTCAAAGACCTTCAGCAGCTTTGGCTGCAAGTCGATCCAGGAACCAGCGAAAACAATCCCCAAAAAGCGATCGCCCGCCTCAAAGACCTGGTAGAAATCAGTAAAGGCCTCAACAGCGCCGAGTCCATTGAAGCCATCTTTTCCAAAGTCCAAGAAGTCGTTTTCCGCGATCTCAAACGCATCGAACGCCTTGCTTTACTGATCGACATGAAAGGAAACGGCCTGCTTGAACTGCTCAACGCCGCCACCCGCAACGCCGAAAACCAAGACTTAGCCGCCGATGGCAGTTGGATCAGTCACAGCATCTGTCAAAAAGTTTTTGCCGAACGCGTAGCCATCCAAACCGCCGACGCTCAAATGGATGCCCGTTTTGAAGGCGAACACAGCATTCTCACCAAAGGCATCCGCAGCGCAATGGCCGTTCCCCTGTGGGACGATCAAAAAGTCGTTGGCGTTCTCTATGCCGATGCCCGTCTTTCTTCCCACCACGGTACCCTAGAAGCCGAAGAAGACCTGAGTTTTTTCTCAGCGTTAGGCAACCTCGTCGCTGCTAGCGTGCAGCGATGGCTGATGGCTCGCAAACTCCGCAGCGAAGAAATTATCCGCCAGCGCCTCGAACGCTACCATACCCCGGCAGTTGTTCAGCAAATGATGGTTGCTGGGGCTTTAGACGGCGGGCGTTTGCCCTTAGCAGAATACGAAATTAGCATTCTATTTGCCGATATTGTCGGTTTTACCGCCCTCTCCGAACGCCTTTTACCCTCCCAAATTGCGGAATTACTTAACGGCTTTTTTGAGGAGATGCTCCAGGAGGTGTTTGTGGCTAGAGGAACGCTCGATAAGTTTATTGGGGATTGTATTATGGCATTTTTCGGCGCGCCTGAAGTGCAACCCGACCATGCCGATCGCGCCGTTGCTGCGGCTAGAGCCATGCTGGCTCGTTTAGAACATCTCAATGCTCAAGCTCGTTGGAGCGAACCCATTCAACTGCGAATTGCCATTAACAGCGGTAAAGCCGTTGTGGGAGATATCGGCAGTTCTCAACGGGTAGACTATACCGTTTTGGGGCCTACGATTAATCTGGCCTCCCGGATGGAATCGATTTGTCCGCCGGGAGAATGCGTGATCAGCGAGGAAACCTATAGCGCCCTCCGGATGAAGCAGGGGTTTGAGAAAATGGGGAGCTATCGGTTCAAAGGCATCGATCGACCGATTGAAATCTATCAAACCAAGCGCCAGCGAAAGGTGGATTAAACTTTAAACCCCATTGTTTGCAATTCTTGGCGCAGGCGTTGTGCTTCTTGAGGATTGGTTTTCTGATAGAGGGCGACAGCTTGGCTAAAGGCTTTGAGACTGGCGGGGACATTTCCCCCTTTAAGGAAGGCAACGCCCAGATTTTGGTAAGCTTCGGCGTAGTGGGGGTTGAGTTGGATGGCGCTTTGATAGGCGGCGATCGCCTCTGGAATTTTCCCCAACTGTTTGCAGACCATCCCTAAGTTATAGTAAGCCACGACAAACTGCGGATCGATCGCCAAGGCTTGCTGATAGGCTAAAATTGCGCCGCCTAGATTGCCTTCGGCTTTGAGCAGATTACCCCAATTCAGATAAGCCCCCAATTTGAGCGATCGCAAAATCGGTAACTCGCAAGCCGCCTGGTAATGCATCTTAGCGGCGTTGAAGTTTTCTCGGCGCGTTTGAGCAATCCCTAAATGGTAGTGCAATTCAAATAACACCAACGGATCGGTAGCGCTCGGAATCGCCTTTTCCAACATTTCTCTCCCGCGATCCAGTTCCCCAAGTTGCACGTAAATTGCCCCTAGCTTACTCGCGGTATAGGGATCGTCTGGAAATTCAGCTAAATAAGTCTCCATTGCCATTTTTGCCCGCTTCAGCTTATTCTTAGCCGCGATCGCCCCCGGTTGATAGCCGTAATGTTCGATCGCCACCGCCGATAAACTCACCACTTGCCAATGGTTCTCGCGATCGCGCAAACTCGCCACGCTGTCATCTACCATTGCATGATAGGGATGGGTAAACTGAATCTCCGGATGATGGCGAAACAGGCGCGACACCAACGAATAAGGCGACTGAGTAGCACCCACCTCTTGACGGACTAAATTCACCAATAAATGATGTTCGTTTTGGATCGCTTGGCGAATTTGCGGCACAATTTCTGGCTTCAGCACCTCATCGGCATCTAGCACCAAAATCCAATCGCCCGTCGCAGACTTCAACGACTCATTGCGGGCGGCTGCAAAATCATCTTGCCACGGATAAAACCCCACCTTTGCCCCAAACGCCTTGGCAATGGCAACCGTGCGATCGGTTGAACCCGTATCTAGCACCACCATCTCATCGACTACATCCTTAACGCTCATCAGGCAGTTCATTAAGGACGCTTCCTCATTTTTGACAATTGCACACAAACTCAGTTTCATGCCCACCTCTTTTTTCTCCGAATTTCTGCTCTTGTCCTCTGGCTCTGGATACACTAAAGTCTGACTAAGATCGAGGGAAAAAAGCCAGTGGTTCAAGCTATCCCGCAGTCGCCCAACAACTGGACGCAACCGGACACCCAACCTGCATTGTATGACCCCGTGTTGCTGCGAGCAGCACGACAAATCTATCAAACCTATCGCACCGTACATCCCCAGCGTATGGAAACGCCCTTGGGAGTAGTCATCCATCGCTATCACTATCGCGGGCATTTAATTTTTAAGAAATTGCCTGCTTTGCTGCTGGATGAATGCTTTATTCCCTTTGCCTTCATTCAGGTCGATTAAATCGCCTCCATAGGACGAGAGTGGTGATGATGGAGACGCTAGGCGCTTTACCTGCGTTTATTTTGGTGTTTTTGTTGGGATCTGCGATTGGCAGTTTCCTCAATGTGGTGGTGTATCGTTTACCAGCGGGAATGTCGATTTTCTGGCCCCCGTCTCGCTGTCCAAAATGCGGCCATCGCCTCAAGGCAACGGAAAATATCCCAATTTTTGGCTGGTTAAGATTGCGCGGGCGCTGTAGCAATTGCCGTCAGCCCATTTCGGTTCGCTATCCCCTAGTTGAAGCGGTGACGGGGTTGCTATTTTTGCTGATTTATTGGCAATTTGGCGTTTCTGTCGTGCAAACGGTTGGTTACTGGGCGCTGTTTAGCTGGCTGTTGGCACTCACGTTGATTGATATTGACACGATGACGCTTCCCAATGCCCTCACGAAGTCGGGTTTGGTATTGGGCATTGTCTTTCAAGGTGTCATGGCAGATATTCCAGGTATTGTGAATGCGGTGGCGGGTGCGGTTTTGGGAATTTGGCTCTTTGATTTAGTTACTCTTGGGGGGTCTCTGGCTTTTGGACAAGCGGCGATGGGGGGAGGCGATGCTAAACTTGCAGCAATGATGGGGGCTTGGCTGGGATGGCAATTGCTGCTGCTGGCTGGCTTTCTGGCGTGTTTGTTGGGGGCTGTGGGAGGAACCGTCGCGATCGCTCTCGGATGGCTTTCCCGGCGTCAGCCGATGCCATTCGGACCGTTTTTAGCTCTAGGGACGGCGATCGCGACCTTGTGGGGCGAATGGATCGTTTCTACTTATTTACGATTCTTTTTTTCCTAGGATTCCCGGAAGAGAAAACTTTTTGCTAAACTCTCAAATTGCTCAGACTCCTGATAGGATCAATTTCGTGATATGGATCACAATCAAGACGACGAGCGCTCGTTGGGAAGCTGAACTTTTGCAACAATTGCTAGAAGCCCATCAAATTCCCACGCGCATTCTGGACATCGGGCCGTCATCCTATCTAGGGATGGGGTGTCCAGCCGCGCTCCAAGTGCGATCGGCGGACCAATGGACAGCCTTGCTTTTACTCAGTGAGGTCGAGGAGAGCGCTCCGGAGTCCGATCGACCCGAAACGAATGAGTTATAAAATCGCTGAATCATAAGGAAATAGCCGTTTTCATGTCTCTATTTGATTGGTTTGCAAACAGACGGAAATCTGAGCCGATAGGTCAAGAGCGGCAAGAGCGAGAAATTGCAGATGGACTATGGAGCAAGTGCGAAGCCTGTGGCGTGTTGTCCTACACGAAAGACCTCCAGGCCAACCAGATGGTTTGTGGCGAATGCGACCACCACATGCGGGTTTTTAGTCCCGAACGAATTCAACAATTGATTGATGCCACAACCTGGAAGCCGCTCAACGAGCAAGTGCGACCGGATGACCCGTTAAAATTTAAAGACCGCAAGCAATATAGCGATCGCCTGCGGGAAATGCAAGATAAAACTCAACTGGTGGATGCGGTTCAAACCGGACTCGGCCAACTTGACTCGCTGCCCGTTGCTTTGGGGGTAATGGACTTCCGCTTCATGGGCGGCAGTATGGGATCGGTTGTTGGAGAAAAACTGACCCGCTTAATTGAATGCGCCACCCAAAAACGCCTCCCGGTCATTATTGTCTGTGCTTCCGGCGGGGCGCGGATGCAAGAAGGGATGCTGAGTTTAATGCAGATGGCCAAAATTTCTGGCGCGTTAGAACGCCATCGTGCGGCAAGCTTGCTCTATATTCCCGTCCTGACTCACCCCACAACGGGCGGCGTGACGGCTAGTTTTGCCATGTTAGGCGATATTATTATTGCCGAACCCAAAGCAACGATTGGGTTTGCCGGACGGCGCGTGATCGAACAAACCCTGCGCGAGAAGTTACCGGATGATTTCCAAACTTCAGAATATTTGCTCAGTTATGGCTTTGTCGATGCGATCGTACCGCGCACCCAGTTAAAGAAAACTTTAGCGCAACTGATTCGCCTGCACCAGCCTGCTGTTCCCCTCCCTTTGAGTGCAGAGCATTCCTTGAAAACTGATGCCCTCAGCCCGACAGTGCTAGCCAAGCCGCGTTAGCTCAAAGGACGCTTTTCGATCCCCGTTGGACGATTGACTTGGGAAAGATACCCCACAGTGGCATGATATTCATAGGAAAACAACTCAACCTTATTCTGTAGTGCAATCATTATGGGTTTTGCCGATTTGGCGATCGCAGACATTGCCGAAGATTACAACCTTTCTGTGGAAGAACTCTTCCAATTGTGCGATCAACTCGGAATCTCCTATAAGTCCTCAAAAACCCGCTTGGCGTTAGAGGATGTCAAAGCGCTGATTCAAAAAATTACAGCGCAGCAAAATTCAGAGGATCGAGGATAAGGGGATCGAACCCGCTGTCCTTGAGAATGCCTGAAAATTGGCTGGCTCGGTTGAGCTGACCCCAGCAAGATCGAACGCCGATAATGAACCTGCAACTCCAGAGGATGGGGAAAAGATTGTCAAATCTTCCCCGGATCGAGGTTGGGGCAATGGCTCCAAAATGCATCCAGCATTCCATAAGAGAACTCAATTTTTTTTTAGGGAGAACCATGCTAAAAAGATACATTTGGCTTGCTGTGGCCACTGTATTTTTCACCTTTCAGTTATTTGTAGGAAATGCTACTGCGGCTGAACTGGATGAAGCAACGCGCACTGTCCCCCTGAATAACTCAGGGAAAACGATGGTTTTAAACCTCAAACAGGTGCGAGAAGGAAAACGCTTGTTTAACTATGCCTGCGCCCAGTGCCACGCTGGGGGAATTACTAAAACCGATCCAAACGTGGGTCTCGATCCAGAAACCCTTTCTTTGGCAACCCCTCCCCGCGATAATGTTGAATCGCTGGTGGCTTACATGAAGAGTCCCACCACGTTTGATGGCGAAACCAGCATTGCTGAGTTACACCCCAGCCGGGAAAGTGCCGATATCTTCCCGGTCATGAGAAACCTCACCGATGACGATCTCGTATCTATTGCCGGTCATATTCTCATGCAACCCAAAATCCTGGGCGATTTCTGGGGTGGTGGGAAATCCTACCGTTAAGCTTAATGCATAAGAGGGGGCAACTGTCAAGTTAAGAACGGGTTCCATAACCAAAGAACCGACTGTTCGGCCCCCTTCTTCACGTCAGAACTCAACCAGCAGGCTTGAGTCACGCGCGAGGTCTGGTGACGGGTCTCATCGCTCCTCAACTGAATCCCATGCCCTTCACTGGTTTTAGCTGTATGCGACATCAATTGTTTTCAGTTCGCTACCTGTGGGTAGCGATCGCGATCGCGGCTGTTTGGCTATGGGGTGGGTCCCAAAGCGCGATCGCCGGCTCCATCGACCCCTACGTCCTGCAATATCTCAAAGCGGCAAATCCTGTAGAACTCCAAGCCAATTCCCAAGGACAAACGCAAACCTTTACCCCCGAAGACCTGACAGAAGGCAAAGCCCTATTTAAACAAAACTGTCTCAACTGTCATGTTGGCGGAGCCACCCTCCCCTCGCCCACCGTTTCCCTATCCCTCGATGCTCTAGCCGGAGCCACGCCGCCCCGCGATAGTATTGAAAGGTTGGTCAACTACATGCGAGTGCCCATGACCTATGATGGCAGCGAAGAAAACTACTTTTGTCGAGATGTGCCGGAAAGCTGGATGTCGCAAGCCCAGGTGGAAAACCTAGCGGCTTTTATCCTGAGAGCCGCTCAAAAAGCACCCGGATGGGGCGCAAAAACGTTTTAGCAACCCACCCGAAAAATCTTTCCTAGAACTCAAACCCCCTGTTGCCAACAGTTTTGTTCAATTGCTCGTTGGGTTTGACCGACAAAAAATCACCCGAAAATGGACTAGAGGCGCGATCGCTGCCTCAAAACATTGTATAAAAAACCTAAAGACTCTGAATTTCTGGAGGATCTATGTCTTTTTTAGCAAAAATCGCACGCCGCTTCGGTCTGTTTGCGATCGCCTTTAGCCTCGTCTTGGGTGCGTTAAGCGCCATCACTCAACCCGCTTTGGCAGACACCGTTGAAGTCAAAATGGGTGCAGACAACGGACTGCTCAAGTTCGTTCCCGAAACCGTCACCATCAAACCGGGCGACACCGTGAAGTGGAACATGAACAAACTCGCCCCTCACAATGTCGTTTTTGACTCGACGGGTATCCCCTCTGGCGATAAATCCGTAGCCAAAGGCTTATCTCACGAAAACCTGCTGTTCAGCCCTGGCGAATCCTTTGAAACCACCTTCCCCGCCGACGCCGCACCGGGAACCTACACCTACTACTGCCAACCTCACCGGGGCGCTGGCATGGTCGGTAAAGTGGTTGTAGAAGGCTAGAGTTCTTCTAGCACTGCCTAATCCCGGCAACCAGCCAACGTGAGTTTTCCTCTCTTTTGCTGTCAGGTTCAAGCAATATCGCCGTAGCGGATTCTGGGCTTCGCGAGTCGCCAAAATCTAAGAGCAAAGTGCTGAGTCAAAAACTCGTCAGGCTTCGGCCGCGAGCCTCTGTCGAACGGTTAATCATTGATTGGCAAAGCGTTCCCTACCGGAATCACCGTTCAGCTTTCCCTAAGCGTCATGGCTACAGCTATAGAATGGTAAGCAAGATTGATGAAGCCACTGAAAGGGACCGTTAAAAAGAGAGGAAAACCACATTGAGACAGTTTTTGTCCGTTCTTTTGTTAGCAACGCTTGTGTTAACAGTCGGCTTTGCCCATCCTGGATTGGCGGCAGATCTGGCGAATGGTGAGAAAATTTTTAACGCTAACTGTGCCGCTTGTCATGTTGGCGGTACAAACCTAGTGATGCGAACGAAGACGCTGAAGCTAGAAGCCTTAAAAAAATACAACATGAACTCCCTAGACGCGATTATGAACCAAATCGAATATGGGAAAAACTCCATGCCAGCATTTGGCGCTCGTTTTAGCGATCGACAAATCGCCGATGTCGCCTCCTACGTCCTAGAACAGGCAAAAAGCGGATGGTAATGACCCTCAAGTTCCGTTTTCAAGAGAATTGATTTTCATGCTTCAGCCCGCGTTGGCGGGCTTTTTGCTGGCTAAAATTCACCGCAAGTTAGAAGACCGATGGACGAGAAATGCGGTATCTTTTGCCCATACTGCGTTAGATTCAGGACGAACGCCCGTGTTTCCCATCAAAGACGAAAATCCCACCAAAATCGTACCTTACGTCACCTACGCCCTCATCGCCACAAACATTATTGTTTTTCTGTATCAATTGAGCCTCTCGCCTCCCGCACTGGATGCGTTTTATCATCAATTTGCTATTGTTCCGCGAGAACTGTCCGCTAGTTTTGCCGGAGAACCCACCCGCAGCCCGATTCCCGAATGGATGACGCTGATTACCTCCCAATTCCTACATGGGGGGTTTTTGCATTTAGGCGGTAACATGCTATTTCTCTGGATTTTTGGCAACAACATTGAAGAGCGTTTGGGGCGAGTTAAATACGTCATCTTCTACCTTGCCTGCGGGATACTCGCCGGGTTATCCCAGTGGTTTTTCTCGCAAAACTCCGGCATACCCTCCTTGGGAGCCAGTGGCGCGATCGCAGGCGTTATGGGAGCCTATATTCTCCGCTTTCCCCAAGCCAGAGTCCTCACCCTCATCTTTCTAGGCTTCTTCGTCACTACTGTCCGCATTCCGGCTTTCTTCTTCCTGGGGATTTGGTTCTTACAGCAAGCCTTCTACGGTTTAGCCAGCCTCAACGCCCCAGCGAATATCGGGATGGAAAGTGGCGGAATTGCCTATTGGGCGCACGCGGGCGGCTTCGCCTTCGGTGCCATCTTAGCGCCGCTGTTGGGGTTATTCTCCGATCGCGATTCCGTTTGAGCCAGATAGAGACGTTCTCCCAAAACGCCTCTACCTAAAACCCATTAGCTTGCGCCATTGCTCGGTGAATGACCGTCTGAAGTCTGTAACTCTTGAGCCTTATCCTTAGCGTCCAATAGCGTTTGAGCCAGCTTTTCACTGGAGTTTGGCAACCACAAAGACTGCTGGGGCACGCCGATCGCAATTCCTTGTTGATCGAGCGCAATTTTCAAGCGGCGGCGATACTCGCGAGCCACGCTCCACTGCTCTAGCGGCTTCGTTTTAATCCAAACGCGAATCAGCACCCCCATATGACTAATTTGATCGATTCCTAGCACCTGCGGGGGATCGATAATTTTTTCCCGCCAGACGGGTTCCTTGCTCATCTTTTGAGCCACTTCATCAATAATGCTCAGAGCGCGATCGACATCCGAACCGTAACTGACATCAATCGCCACATCCACCCGCGACCAATCCTTAGAAAGGTTTTCCACGATCGCAATTTCGCTATTGGGAACTGTAATTAACCGCCCTTCCGCATTGCGGAGTTGAGTAATGCGGAGGTTCATATTTTCTACCAACCCAGAAACCGTTCCCACCGCAATCACATCGCCCACGGCGTATTGGTCTTCGAGCAGAATAAAAAAACCATTAATCGTGTCTTTAATCAAACTTTGGGCTGCAAAAGAAATGCCCAAACCCAAAATCCCGGCCCCGGCGAGGAGCGGCCCAATATTGACGCCCACTACAGACAGAATCGATAAGATTCCCACCCCCCCAAGAGTCACGGCGGTAATCCCTTTAAAGACTTGCGAAAAGGTGGAAAAACGCAAAGCCATGCGCTGCGAGGCTTCCGGATCGCCAAAATTTCCCCGTTCGAGGGCGACAAAAAACCGATCGATCAGCACGGCGCTGACGCGCACGGCCAAATAAGTGCCAACCCCAATGGTCAGAATCGTGAGGGGAATCTGCAAAGCAGCGATCGCCAACGGTCGCAACCAGCGGGTATGGGGAAATAATCCCAAAATCAGATAGGTACTGCTCCCCCAATTGGCCACTTGACCGACTTGCAAGAGGCGGCGCTGAATTTCCCTGATATTGCGCTCTTGGAGTTGCGTCATTTGATGCTCTACCGTTGAGACGCTCGTCACCGAGTCCGACATCCCATCCACGGGCGGTTCGCCAGTCAGATCGGAATTTTTCGGTAGATTTTGGCTAATCTCTTCTTGCTGGCTGTTCAGGTACCTTTGCCCCTTCAGCATCAAAGAGCTAGCAATCAGGGCGAGCGCTAAAATCGTCCCTGCTAGCAATGCTTGACGCACCAAAAATTCGGGCCGACGCTCCTGGCGTGCGGCGGACAACCCCGCTTGAATGCGTTGAGTTAAACGCTCGGCCAACGTATTGGGGTCTACACCATAAATTTGAGCATCCAGCGTTGTCACCGTCATTAAATACTGGCTGGGTTGCCCGTTAACCGATACCGAAAGAACCGGCAGCCGAGATTGGGCATCAATTGCGGCGGTGACATCAATATCTTCTGAATTCTGTTCGACCACTGAGTGAAGCGTTCTTTCAATATCGCTAATGCGCTGTTCTAGCGGTAAAACATCGGCACTATCCGCCAACTGCGCCGCAGCGGGAGCCGCCACGGAAAACACGCGACGACCATCAATTCTGACATCGCCTCTCACGAGGTCTGAGGTACTGCTAAAAGGTAGCAAAAAGCGACTCAATCCCCCAGGCTCTTGCAAGTTTGGATCGGTTTGTTGGGCAGGGGTCTGGGTTTGGTCTTCTGTTTGTCCCCAAGCTCTCGATGTCACGGTTGGATTGACCGAAAATAGGGTGATTCCAACTGCCACAACGGTCGCGGTTGATTGACTCCACCAATTAGATTTTCGGCTATGGGCTTTCTTAATCGACTTCGGTGTTTTCATCTCAAATCCAAAAAATGGGACAGCACCTAAAATGCTTGAAGCAAGTTTAGAAAACTATACACTTACTATGACTGTTCTTAAGGCTGAATTTAAAATCAGTCTTTTTATTGACACATTGCTGATAGACGTTGCCCTTCCAGCCTCAAGTGCCCGACTCTATTAATTTAATGACTCCTTTAAACTTTGACTCTCAAATGATGTCTCGGTGTTTGGAACTTGCCCGACGCGCCCTCGGCAAAACCGCCCCAAATCCGTTAGTCGGCTGCGTGATTGTCCAAGGCGAGGAAATTGTGGGGGAAGGCTTCCATCCCAAAGCGGGAGAACCCCATGCTGAAGTGTTTGCCCTCCGCGCCGCCCAAGCGCGATCGCGCGGAGCCACCGCCTACGTCAATTTAGAACCTTGCAACCATTACGGCCGCACGCCCCCCTGTACGGAGGCACTGATTGCAGCCGGGGTGAAACGGGTGGTGGTGGGCATGGTAGACCCCGATCCGCGCGTTTCCGGTCGGGGGATCGAACGCTTGCGAGCGGCGGGAATTGAGGTACAGGTGGGGGTAGAAGCGGACGCCTGTCAGCAACTCAATGAGGCGTTTGTGTATCGAGTTCGCCACCACCGGCCGTTCGGAATCTTAAAGTATGCGATGACCCTGGATGGTAAGATTGCCGCCAGTACGGGTCATAGCGCTTGGGTGACGGGTACAGAGGCTCGCCACTGCGTCCATCAACTGCGGACGGGGTGCGATGCCGTTATTATTGGGGGAAATACGGTAAGGCGGGATAATCCGCTGCTGACAACGCATGGCACGAGCGATCGCAATCCCTTGCGGGTGGTAATGAGCCGGAGTTTAGACTTACCCGCGATCGCTCAATTATGGGAAGTCCAAATTGCTCCCACTCTGGTTTTAACCGAGACGGGAGCGAATCCGGAAATGCAACAACTGCTGCGGGAGAAAGGGGTTGAGGTGGTGGAATTGTCGTCCCTGACGCCGAAGGAGGCGATCGCGCATTTAGCCGAACGTCAATTTCTCTCGGTTTTGTGGGAATGTGGCGGCACCTTAGCCGCTAGAGCGATCGCCGATGGTGCAGTGCAGAAAGTTCTCGCCTTTATTGCTCCGAAAATCATAGGGGGCGAGATGGCTCCATCGCCCGTGGGTGAATTAGGATTAACAGCAATGACGCAAGCTTTACCGCTCTTAAGATGGCGTTATCAGATGATAGGTAACGATTTGCTAGTCGAAGGGTATTTACAGCCTTGATTATGTTCAGATTGATGATGGGTAGCTTGTTTGTCGGGAGTTTGGGAGTGCAAGCCCTACTGGGTGGTGGTTGGTTATATCGGTGGCAATACCTACTGAGCAAGCGTTTTGAGGAGGAAGAACTGTTGACGCCCTACGAGACTCCCCAAGATTCCTCTGAGGTTCAACCTTGGCAAATCTCTGAACCGGGGAGCAATGGCGCGGCATCAGCTCGCCCGGAAGAATGGGAATATAAGATTGTTCGAGCCAATAGCGATCTGTTTCGCGACGCTGAAGTCTTTGCCCAATTGTGCGAAGAAGAGGCAGAGGCCGGTTGGATGTTATTAGAAAAGTTAGACGATCGCCGCGTTCGGTTCAAGCGTCCGATTAGCGCCAGAATAGGAGTGAAAACCGATCCGTTTGCCATCGATCCCTATCGCTGTCATTATGGTCCGACGATGACGCCGCTGACGTGGCTAGGGGCGATCGCGCTGATTGCTTCGATGCTTTTACCGGCCTATTTGGGCTATACCTTGGTCTCGGAATTTGTCATGCGGATGCGCCAATCCTCCCCCCAGGAAAGACCCACTCTAGAACCTCTTGTCCCCAATTCTGGAGAGCGATCGCCGTAACAGTTCTTTACAATAAAAAAGTGCCCTGTATCACCCATTGTTATGGTATTGCGACCCGATCAAAGAACGAAGCTCGATCCCACAGACGACTCAGATTTTTACGCCTTTCCCCGCCTCGTCACCCATGTAGACGATAACTTTATTGCCCAATTAACCACGCTCTATCGCGATCGCCTCAAACCCAATACGCGGATTTTAGATTTAATGAGTAGCTGGGTTTCCCATCTGCCAGAAGAAATCCAATTTGCTCATGTCGAAGGACATGGACTGAACGCCGAAGAACTCGCCAAAAATCCCCGCCTAGACCATTACTTTGTCCAAGATCTCAATAAAGATCCGAAAATTCCCCTCTCTGATAACGAATTTGATGCCGTTCTCAATTGCGTTTCGGTACAGTATCTCCAGTACCCCGATGCAATCTTCACCGAAATTCACCGCATTCTCAAACCCGGTGGCATTGCCATTATTAGCTTTTCTAACCGGATGTTCTATCAAAAAGCCATCCAAGCTTGGCGAGAAGGAACCGAAGAAAGCCGAGTGGAACTGGTCAAAAGTTACATTCAATCGGTTCCCGGTTTTAGCCCGCCAGAAACGGTTAAACGTCTTTCTAATACGCCTGCTTTTATGCAAATGCTAGGGATGGGTGGAAACGATCCGTTTTATGCAGTTGTTGCCCAAAAACAACCCTAAGATATAGGCTTGGCATTCCTGTGAGTTGGCTTGGACAAGGCTTAAGTGTCTTCTGAGTCGAGTTTCCGGATAACTCGACAAGGATTTCCCGCAGCCACAACATTCGCCGGGATATTCTTGGTGACGACACTGCCCGCCCCAATGGTGGTATGTTCGCCAATGGTGACACCGGGACACACAATTGTCCCCCCACCGATCCAAACATTATCGCCAATCTCAATAGGGGCAGCCAGTTCCAAGCCCATGAGACGAATCTGCGGATCGGTGGGATGGTAAGCCGTGTAGAGTTGCACGTTTGGTCCCAACAATACATCATTGCCGATCCGGACTTCGCAGCAATCGAGAACG
>JAAHGE010000320.1 GCA_010672635.1 Desertifilum sp. SIO1I2
ACCTCTTCCGCAAAAGCGTTCTTGAAAATATCGGGGGCTGGGATGAAGAACTCAAAGCCGGACAAGACCGAGATTTACTCCTGCGTTTAGCCATTCAAGGGGCTAAATTTCGCTATCAATCTGGCGATGTCGCCATTTACCGAAGATACGGCAATGTCACGGTTTCAACCGCCAATAAAACTTGTTTGGTGCTGAGTTTTTGTCGCGTCTTAGAAAAAGCGACCGCGCAACTGAGCGCCAAAAATCGCCTATCTTCAAAGTATCTTTATGCTTTAGCAAAAGGCTACCAACTCATGGCAATACAGTACCAAGCGGAAATCAGCCCCCCTCTGTATTTCTGGCTCTTAGAGAAATCTTTAATTCTCTTTACAAAATTTGCCATTAGAAAAGCTAAAATGAGAGAAAAATACGCGCATTTCAACGCCCTATCTCTGCTCAACTCAATGGCTTAATCCGCAGTTTCACGGATTGACCGTCTTCAGATTGGAGTCTCCTACAAAATGTCGAAATCTCTGTTCAAGTTAGTGGCGATCGCGCTTTGCGTCTTTGGTCTAATTACCTGTACCCAAAACTTCTCTATCAACTCCGTTGGAGTTCGCTCAGCATCGGCGCAACCCGCAGAATTCCAAATTTGGTGGTCTCAAGGATTTCTTCCCGAAGAAAACGAAATGATCTCCCAACTCGTTTCTCAATGGGAACAAGCCACCGGATTAAAAGCGCGCTTAACCCTACTTCCCAGTAATATTCTGATTGAAGAAACTCAAAAAGCGCTAGAAATTGGCAGACCTCCAGATATTGTGTTTAGCCCGGATGGAGATACTAACCTATTTCCTAAACTGGCTTGGAACAATCAACTGGCAGATGTAACCCCCATCTTAGCCCCGATTAAATCTCAATTTGCCCCCATCTCCCTAGAAGCCGTTTCCTATCAAAATAAAACCACGCAAAAACGGAGTTATTACGCCGTTCCCCTAGGAGAATCCACCGTTTACATCCACTACTGGAAAGACGCCTTAGAACGCGCCAACTTAGAGGCGAACGAGCTACCAGCCGACTGGAACGCCTTCTGGAATTATTGGGAGCGATCGCAACAAAACCTACTCGCCCTAGGAGAACCAAAAATGTACGGCATTGGTCTGTGCATGTCTGCCTTGGGAACCGATACATCCTGGGGATTTGAACAATTTTTAGAAGCCTATAACGCCCGTTTATTAGATGAAAACGGACAACTTTTACTCGATCGCCCCGAAGTCCGTTCCGGAATTATCGCCGCCCTAGAACAATACTCCCGCTTTTATCAACAGGGCTACGTCCCCCCAGAGTCAACTGAATGGCGAGACTCCAGCAATAATATCAGTTTTCTAGATAGCGACATTGTCATGACAGCCAACAGTACGCTATCGATTCCCCTGACCCAACAGCATCCTCCCAACCCTTATAATCAAAAATCCAACGATCTTTACTTTAATAAAATTGCAACGACCCACTGGCCTCTCAAACCCGATGGTCGTCCTTTACCTTCTATTTTAAGTGTTAAACAAGCCGTTGTTTTTGCCGCCTCTCCCCATCAAGAAGCGGCATTTAGCTTTCTATCTTATTTACTACAACCTAAAAATCTCAACCAACTTTTAGTAGTGGGTAATAAGGGGCGATTTCTCCCTGTCATGCCCAGTCTACTCGAAAACGAATTTTGGAATAACCCAAACGATCCGCACTTAACTGCCGCGACGGAAATTATTAATCAGCCGACTCGCGCTTCCTACCCAGTGTACCATCCAGCCTACAGCCAAGTGATTTCGCAAAATCTGTGGGCAAAAGCCCTTTTAGAGATTGTCAATCAAAAAGCGACTCCCGAAGCCGCAGCCGATCGCACTATCGCCGAAATCAAAACAATATTTGCCAACTGGCAATAATCTTCTTGCCTTGTCGCCATCCTCCCCGCTACCAACAGACGGGGTTTCTTGGAGGTTTCCGATGAGTTTCTGGAAAAAAAGTTTACTGGCTCAATTAGCGAGCTACTTCTCGCTACTCGCAGTGATTACAGTCAGTTTAGTGGCAGTGGCTGCTTACGTGCGAGCAAGAGAGGCTTTAGAAAGATCGGTTCTCGATCGGTTGGAAGTCGCCACCTCCCTCAAAGAGTATCAACTGGATGAATGGGTACACAATCAACGCCAGGATGTTCTGTTAATCAGCCAGTTACCGGAAATTCGCGAACCCATCGCCACTCTGTTAAGCCAACAAAGCAATGCTGAAGCCCAACAGCGCCTCAACGCCTGCATAGAGAATGCCGGATCGCCTCAAGTTGCCCTAGCCTGCCTCGATAATAGCCCTGTTGAGGCGATCGCGCGCTCGTGTTTAGAACAATTGAGTTGGGGGACGCCAGAACTGGCAAGCTGTCTGAGTGCCAATTCATGGGAATCTCAACAAGCTTACAATCGCCTGCAAGCATCGGTTAGCAATATTATTGCCGTCAAACCCACCCTGAAAAGCATTTTAGTGACAACCAATGGCGGGTTTGTGTTATTTTCTTCTGCTAATCCAGCCATTGAGGGCAAATTTCGACCCCTCGGCGATCCCACAACCTTCTTTAACCGGGAGGGGGCAGAGGCGGTGGTGCCCAATTTTTACACCTCACCGCAAACGGGAAAAGCCGAGATTGCTTTTGCGACGCCCATTTTAGATGAGAATGGCGTGCGAATGGGCGCGATCGCCATTAACCTCGATCTTCGCAGCATCGACGAGTTGATCCGCCAGCGCACTGGCTTAGGCGAAAGCGGAGAAACCTACCTCGTGGGGCGATCCGCAGGCAAAACGATCTTTATTTCTCGCGAAGACGATCGCCTTCGCGATTTTTCCCAAGGCGTCACCAGCCCCGGTATTCAAGCAGCGATCGCCAGAGAAAATGCTTCGGGGCGGTTTCAAAATTATGCGGGCGAACCCGTTATCGGCGTCTATCGCTGGCTGACGCGGCACAACCTGGCCTTGGTAGCAGAAATCAGCCAACAAGAAGCCTTTGCCCCCGCCAACCAACTCGCCCGCGATATTTGGCAAATGGGATTGAGTTCTGCGGCGCTGCTGCTAGTCGCCGTCTACTTGCTGTCTCGACGAATTAGCCAACCCGTACTGGCGATCGCCCAAACAGCCATGCAAGTCGCCAACGGCGATCTCAGTGCCAAAGCCCCCATTCAAAGCGAAGATGAAATTGGCTTGTTGGCGCGTACCTTTAACCAAATGACCGCGCAACTGCAACTCAGCAACGAACAACTTGCAGAATCGAATCGGACGTTAGAACAGCGGGTAGAAGCCGCCACGGCCCAGTTACAGGATACCCTAGCGAACCTAAGCTCGATTATTGATAACATTGCCGATGGGTTATTAGTCGCCGATCGTCGCGGGCAAGTGACGCGCACTAACCCGGCTTTATTTGAATTGTTCGACTTGGAGAAAACGGATTTAACCGGACAAAATTGCAGCGAGTTCTTTAGCCGCGAGGCGATCGATCTCATTACCAAAACCCAGGAACAGCCGAAGTCTGTTTTTACCGCAGAGATTGAATTACCCAATCAGCGCATGGGAAAAGCAGTAGCAACGGGAATTGTCCGCCCCCACTCTCGCGATCCAGAACGCGAAATTTGTATTGGATCGGTGATTGTGTTTCGCGATATTACAGTTGATAAGGAAGTGGATCGGATGAAGACCGATTTTATTTCCACCGTTTCTCACGAGTTGCGAACGCCCCTGACTTCGGTTTTGGGCTTTGCCAAAATTATTAAGAAGAAGCTGGAAGATGTGGTATTTCCGGCGGTGCAAGGGGAGGATAAGAAGACTCAACGCGCCATTCATCAAGTCGGGACGAATATTGACATTATTATTTCCGAGGGCGATCGCTTAACGGCATTGATTAATGATGTCCTCGATATCGCCAAGATGGAAGCCGGGAAACTGGAGTGGAATATGCAACCCCTGTCGATCGAGGAGGCGATCGATCGGGCGATCGCGGCGACGGCGGGATTGTTTACCCATTCCCGTCTGCAACGGATACGCGAGATTGAGGAAAATTTGCCGGAAGTGGTGGGCGATCGCGACCGCTTAATTCAGGTGATGATTAATTTAATCTCGAATGCCGTGAAGTTTACAACGGTTGGTTCTGTCACCTGTCGGGCGCAATTGCGCGATCGCCAGATGGTTGTCAGCGTCATCGATACCGGAACCGGCATTGCCTTTGAAGATCGTGCTAAAGTCTTTGAAAAGTTTAAGCAAGTGGGCGATACCCTCACCGACAAACCCAAGGGAACTGGGTTAGGGTTGCCCATCTGTCGCGAAATTGTGGAACATCACGGCGGCGAGATTTGGGTAGAAAGCGAATTGGGCAAAGGCAGTTGTTTTTCCTTTACCTTGCCCTTACCCACTCCCATTCAAGATGCCGATCAATTTGATATTGAGGCGCTTTTGCTCCAATTGCAAGCCCACGCAGCCACTCAACAAACGGCTGTCGGTTCTCAGCACAAAAGTATTTTAGTCGTGGATGACGATCCCAGCATTCGCGAACTGTTGCGCCAAGAGTTGGATGCTCATGATTATGACGTTCGTCAAGCCAGAGATGGCCGAGAAGCGATCGCCCATGTTAAGCAGTATCGTCCGGATTTGGTAATTCTGGATGTGAGAATGCCAGAAATGAGCGGTTTTGATGTAGCGGCGGTTCTGAAAAACGATCCGCACCTGATGGCGATCCCCATTATCATGCTCTCGATTGATGACGATCAAGAGCGCGGTTCGCGAGTCGGGGTTGACTGCTATCTCACCAAACCGATCGATTCTGAAAAACTCCTGCACGAGATTCAATCCTTGCTCAGTCAAGGAACCTCGAAAAAACGGGTACTCGTGGTTGATGAAAATATCTCAACGGCTAAGACGTTAGCTCAGGTACTGCAAGCGAAAGGTTATATTGTCACCGAAGCCTACAACGGGGAAGAGTGCATTCAAAAAGCCCGAACGATACGGCCCGATTTAATTATTGCCAGTTCTGAGTTGTCCATGCAACAAGATTGGGTGAAAGCCCTCCGCTTTGAGAAAGGTCTTGAGAATGTCTTTTTTATCCTGCGAGCAGATCCCAAAAACCATGAAGTCTCTGAGTCTTAAACGGCTAGTTCAGAAAAAGGAAGTGCATGTTTTACTTCAGGACACGATCCTCTCGTTAGGGGTTTCGATTACGATTCAAGATGAGGATCGACAATGGATATGGGGCACGCCGCTAGAACTTTCTCAGCCTGAGTATCCCATTCAGGTGTCAGGGAAGATTTTGGGGTGGGTTGGCGGCGATCGAAAGGCGACTGCGATCGCCTCTTTACTCAGCTATCTCGCCAAACAGGAATTAGAGAAAAAAACGTTGGCGAATGAAACCTTAGAACGATACAAAGAAATTAACTTATTATACGAAATCTCTGGCAAAATTAGCACCTGCTTGGACGTTCAAGCCATTGCTAATTTGGTTTTAGATGAAGCCAGACGCCTGATTGCTGCCACTAGTGGCTCTTTAATGCTATTTAATGAAGAAAGCCAGTCCTTACAGATTGTTGCCGCATTCGGGATTGATTCTCCCTCTAAAATGCTGATGAAGCTAGGCGAGGGTATTGCTGGAAATGTTTTATTAAGCGAAAATGCCGAAGTTGTGAACGGAGTGCAATACGATTCTCGCTTTCTTCCAGGGCCTCATCCGGTTCATTCCTTAATTTGCGCGCCGCTTAAAACCCAGTCGCGAGTTTTAGGCACGATTAATATTAGCCATGCCGATCCGATTCAGTATACTGCTGCCGATTTAAAGCTCGTTACTGCCCTTGCTTCTCAAGCCGCTTCTGCCATTGAAAATGCTCTTTTACATGAATATAAGCTGAAGGAAGAAAGAATTAAAAGTAAATTAGAACGTTATTTAGCGCCGCAAATTGTCAAG
>JAAHGE010000321.1 GCA_010672635.1 Desertifilum sp. SIO1I2
TGATGAACCCCTGATAAGTGATTAATAATTGTTAGAATTTCCTCTCTCGTCAGAACAGTTGGTACATAGCGGCTTCTTTTTGCCCGTACCGCATCAACCCGTAAATCTAATTCTTGTTTAAGAACTTCTTTATAGAGAAATAAAACAGCACTTAACGCCTGATTTTGTGTAGAAGCAGCCACATTTTCCTCGACAGCTAAATGAGTTAAAAATTCTTCAATTTCTTTTCCACCCATTTCTCGTGGGTGACGTTTATTATGGAATAATTGGACAAAGGGAGTTTTAAATGCCATTAGCTGAACTCATGTTACAAATCCAAGAGCTTCCAAAAATTGACAAGCTGCGGCTAATGCAGTTTCTAGCAACAGAACTGGTCAAGGAAGAGAACGCAAACTTCTTTGTTGCAAACCAAGAATACCCTGTCTGGTCGCCCTACAATTGTTCTGAGGCTGCCAACACCTTGATGAATCTTCTAGCAACAAAGCAGCAAGAGAAAAATGGTTGACGTTCAAAGGTTTACCTATAAAGTTATTGACAGCAGCCTTGGCATGGTTGATCGAATGCCATACCTTCCTTTGACTCTCAGCCTTGATGGTCAATCCTTGAACACTGAAGGCTTACTGGATACAGGTGCAAGCGTTAATGTTTTGCCATACGAATTGGGGATACAACTGGGTTTAATCTGGGAACATGAGACACTCTCAGTTGTGTTGGCAGGAAACTTGGCTCGATTTGAAGCTCGTGCAGTTGTTGTTGATGCTCAAGTCAGTTCATTTCCAACAGTTAATCTGGCGTTTGCCTGGACACAAGCAACCAATGTGCCGTTGATTTTAGGACAGGCTAATTTCTTCTTTGAGTTTGAGGTCTGCTTTTTCCGTGCGCGTTCTGAATTTGAAATCCGCCCCAAGCAAGGTGGATAGCAATAAAGATGGAATCCCAGTTGAAAGCGTCCAGTGAGGCACGGTCTAACAACCCCCTTGCAGCGGACGGAATGAAGATCTAGGTGGTGCTACAAAAGTTACTAGCCGCCGCTGAAGGGGAGCGTTGGGCTGCTTCAGACACTACTGAATTATTGCCAGTACACGCTCAATGCTGAACTGGAACTCATTGGATTTGAAGTGATATAATCCTGCGAGTCGGTTCTAGCGGGGAGCAGCCGCTAGAGGAAACGGGGAAAGTTCGGTGCGAATCCGACGCTGTCCCGCAGCTGTGAAAGAGAAGCGGTATGTCACCCCATCTCTCAGTCAGAATGCCCGCCGATGACAAATCAGGTCCTTAAACATCTGCGAGGTACGGATGATAGCTCAGTCTTCCTTCGATCGCCGCCCTAGGGCGGCACAGTATTCGCCGCCACCCATTGGCTCCTACCCTCGGAGCTTCCGTCACCCCATGACTGTCTAGGTGCAGGAAATATGGAGAGGGTGCCCTTGCTAACCCCGCCAGCCGAACCCACGGCCTTTGCCCTGGGATGGCGCTCGCTGGCCCATAGCCGCTGGCTTCCCCTGGCCCTACTCATCCTCGGGACGGCCAGTAATGCCATTTATGCCCACACCCCCTGGTCGCCTTTGCCGTCATGGGTGGGGTCATGCTGAATCGTCGTCGAGCGATCGCCGTTGCCCTAACCCTCTGGCTGGTAAACCAAGTCATCGGCTTCGGTCTGCGGGGCTATCCCCTCAGTGCCACCGCCTTTACTTGGGGTGCCCTGATGGGCATTGGAACGCTGCTGGCAGTGGCCTTTGCCGCCATTCGCCCCGGATTTAGCCAGTCATCCTGGGCAGGGCATTGGTTGTGGGTGGCGATCGCCCTCATTGGGGGCTTCGGGCTTTTTCAAGGGTTGATCATGCTGGCCTATCCCATGATGGCCGACGGCCATTTCATGGACTGGGCAATCGTGGTCAAAATCTTTGCAACCCAAGCCAGGTGGGCCGGGGCGATCGCCCTATGCCATGGCGCTTTGTTGGGGCGACAGGTTACGGCGTGCCATCCGGTGCCGGATCAAGCAACCCCTTAATTCCCTATAGCAGCTAGGGCATCTCAGACTCTTTGGCAACTTGCCCAGGGCGATCGCATCTCCTGCCCCTGTGGTAGGCGTGCCTAACATTGGAGCGCTTTTTTAGTGTCCTCAGTCCTGACCAGCCTCAACCGGGTGAGATCTAGCCCATTTACTTGGCTCCTACCTCGCCCCAGTCACTGGTCAAATTACTCAGATCCCATTACTTCAGTGCCTCAGGAGCACTATTGCCATGACCCTTCAAACCATGACCCTGGGCTACGCCCGTATGGGTAAACGCCGCGAAGTCAAAAAAGCATCAGAAACTGCGGGAGGAAATTGATGCGATCGCCCGTTGATGTTTGGCAGGGCTGCTCGGGCAACTGGCAACCTGCCTTTATTCGTGAAAACCTATTGCCCTTGGGTCATGCTGCCTGGCGGGGGTATTTGGCCCAGGGACGGGGAATGGTCGCCTGTGAGGTGGTCGCCGCCGTCGCGTCGGTGGATTGGAGTCGCGATGTGGTGCAGTACCAGACCCGTTACATTCCCGCCGTAGCCGTGCCCAATTATCTTGAAGCACGGGGCTTAAAGGCAGAGTCCGTGGATCGTCTGATGGAAACCGTGCAAACCTACGCTCCCGATTGCGATGTCTTGATCGCCCTTGGGGGCCACGGGCCGTTCGAGATAGATTGGCTGCGGAATCTGGCGATCGCCCCTCCCGATTGCTATCGCCAGGTGTGCGATCGCTGGGATGAATTTAACCTAGAGCCTGAGTCTAACGGGAGGCGCAACGATGCCGAGCGATGAGCCCACGCCTCGTTCAGACCCAAACTCTGACATCAAAATTCACCAACTCCAGCAGTATCTCCACCGCCCTGGGCGAATCTCCACAGCTCCCCACCCGTTTGTCAAGCACGCGGCCAGGCAAGCTGCCCGCCATCAGAGCCACCCCCAACGTCCGCCATCCCTGGGGCAGCATGTGGCTCACTGGCGCGATCGCCTTGTCCTCGGAGGTGGGGTGGCATATGACGCGATCACCATCGGTGTCCCTGCGGCGATCATGTCGCTGTTTCAACGCATCGGCAATCGGAGCAAAGCGACGGTTGACTCCCCCTCAGCCGCGCCTTTTAGATGCCGATAATCAGGCCGTGTTTATGCAACCTCCCAACCTGGGAATTGCGGATCAACCTTGCCAAGGGTGTTCCGAACCAACCAACTCAAACCAACCTATAAACCGTAAGTCCGATGAACCTTTTGCTTTGGAGTCTGAGTATCGCTCTTTTTCTGATCGTCGCAGGACTGGCCGCTTACCTGCTAACGGCGCGTAAGTACCAATCTGCCTCCTCCGTGGCCCAGTCCTACGACGACTGGACCCAGGACGGCATTCTGGAATTTTACTGGGGCGAACATATCCACCTAGGCCACTATGGCTCCCCTCCCCAGCGCAAAAATTTCATCCAGTCCAAGCATGACTTTGTCCATGAAATGGTGCGCTGGGGTGGCTTAGAGACATTGCCCCCAGGGACGACGGTATTGGATGTGGGCTGCGGCATTGGCGGCAGCAGCCGCATTCTGGCGCGAGATTATGGCTTTGCCGTGACGGGTATTACCATCAGCCCCCAACAGGTGAGGCGAGCGCAGGAATTGACTCCCCCAAAGGTCAACGCCCAGTTCCAGGTGGATGATGCCCTGAATCTGTCTTTCCCCGATGCCAGCTTCGATGTGGTCTGGTCCATTGAGGCGGGGCCGCACATGCCTGACAAAGCCCGTTATGCTCAGGAAATGCTGCGCGTCCTCAAACCGGGCGGCATTCTGGTGGTGGCGGATTGGAATCAGCGGGACGATCGCCGCAAGCCCCTGAACTGGTGGGAGCGTCCGGTAATGCGACAACTGCTGGATCAATGGTCTCACCCTGCCTTTTCCAGCATTGAAGGCTTTTCGGAGCAGCTAGAGGCGACGGGTCTGGTCGCCGGTCGGGTGACGACCACGGACTGGACTCAGGAAACCCTCCCCGCCTGGCTGGATTCCATTTGGCAGGGCATTGTCCGTCCAGAAGGGTTACTCAAATTTGGGGTGGTCGGATTCATCAAGTCTCTGCGGGAAGTGCCCACCTTTTTGCTGATGCGACTGGCCTTTGGGGCGGGACTGTGTCGTTTTGGCATGTTCCGGGCGGTGCGGGCGACCTCTCCTGGAGCGTCTGCCCAGACCATCGTTTCTCAGCAAAATGACGATGAGTTAGTGCGCTCATGAGTGACTTCACCTACGATCTGATTATCGTTGGGGGCGGCATCCCCGGCCTAACCCTGGCCTGCGGGCTGCGGGGTGCTGGGCTGCGGGTGGCGGCGATCGAGGCTCAGTCTGAGCAGGCGGTGGATGACCGTCCCCGTGCCTATGCCCTCTCGCCGCTGTCCGCCAGAATTTTCCGCACCATCGGGATTTGGGAGCAGATTGCCCCGGACATTACCCATTTCCCTCAGGTGGTGCTGTCGGATGCCGACTATCCCTATCGGGTGGTATTCACGCCAGCGGACCTGGGGGAAGCCGCCGTGTACTACTGTGCCGAACATCGGGTGCTGCAAGGGGCGCTGCGCCATCAAGCCGCCACTGATCCCCACATCACCTGCTACTACGACACGCAGGTGCAGGCCGTCAGCTATGGCCCTCACCAGGCAACGGTGACGGTGGAAACGGGGCGGGGACAGCAGGATTTGAGCGCGGCTCTGGTGGTGGCTGCGGACGGGATCAATTCCCGCGTTCGGCAGCAGGCTGGGATCAAAACCGACGGCTGGGCCTACTGGCAATCCTGCATCACAGCCTTTGTTTCCCCAGCACAGTCGCACCAGAACATTGCCCATGAGCGGTTCTGGCCTGATGGCCCTTTTGCTATCTTGCCCTTGCCGGATAATCGCTGTCAGATTGTCTGGGTTGTTCCTCATCGGGAGGCAGAAGCGCTCATCGCACTCCCTCCAGATCAGTTCATGGCGGCTATGCAAACCCGCTATGGCGATCGCTCCGGTTCTCTGACCCTACTGAGTCAACCGCTGGTCTTTCCGGCTCGCCTGATGCACAGCCGCCGCTACTGTCAACCCCGGTTGGCGCTCCTAGGGGATGCCGCCCACCATTGTCATCCCGTAGGTGGGCAGGGGTTGAATCTGGGCATTCGGGATGCGGCGACTTTAGCACAGGTGTTGTCAACCGCAGCGCAACAGCAACAAGATTTAGGCGATATCAGGGTGTTGCGGCGTTACAGTCGCCGCCGCCGCGTTGAGAACTGGGTGATGTTGCTATTCACCGATATTCTCAACCGCACCTTTTCTAACCGCTGGTTGCCCATGATGGTGTTGCGGCGGGGAGTGCTGCGGCTGATGATTGCCTGGTCGCCCCTCCGCCGCTTGATGCTGCACGTGATGACGGGACTTTGGGGATATTACCTCCCGGAACCCCTGCGATCAATCAAGCGATCGCCCTCCCAAAATAGTGTGACAACCCAGAACAGTTTTTTCAGCCCATGAATAAGACAAAAGCTTTGAAACTGGCAGAACATCCCACCGTTGCTATCACAGGACGGGTAGAAAATTGGCTCCGCGATCCGTCTGGACGGTTGCCCGTAAGTTGTACGGTATTAGCCGTGCAAGATCGAATGGATGGCCATGACGGCATTGAAGATAGCTGGCAATTCACTAGCCAAGCCTTACGCTATGGGGCTGGGGTTGCGATCAATCTGTCTGCTCTGCGTCCTGCGGGGACGGTATCCCCCAATGTCACCGCATCTGGCCCGGTGTCCTTTGCCCGAATCTACAGTGCCCTAAATGAAACTCTTCGCCGGGGTGGAAGGTTCAAGAATGGTGCTGTTAATTTACACCTAGACAGCCACCATCCTGACGCTCAAGAGTTTGTCAATACGCCAGTGGACTACCTGCCATGGGCGAAACGAACGTTGACAGTCC
>JAAHGE010000322.1 GCA_010672635.1 Desertifilum sp. SIO1I2
AAGTTCGTCCCCGGATGGCACAAAATACCCAACAACCGGAAGGCCGCAGACCGCACCGGGGGCCTGATTTTGCGGCGGCTGCTGAAAAATTAGGAATTACAGAAGCTGCACTGAAAGCGGCGCTAGGAGTATCGTAATCTGCCTTTTATGGGGAATTCTTTCGTTGATTATTTTTACAACGGCCCAGTTTTCTCCCATCAGTTGGACAACCCAGGCGGTATGGTGGACAATAGTCAGTCTAGTTGGAGCGATCGCAACTCACTATCTTACCCCAGCCTGGTTTAGAAAACAGGGATTTGGCTGGGTTATCGATTTGTGGGTTGGCTTGATGTTAGGGGGTACCCTGATTAGCGATTTAGGAATCTTTGGCGGTTGGGGACTAGTATTGACAAACTTGTGTCCCTTATGGCTGGGAATTAGCGGGATCGGCTATCTTCAGACCGCTTGGGGAATGCGATCGCGCACCTTAATTTTAATTGCAGGATTGCATTTTGCGGCAATTGCTGCCCTACCGTGGGTTATGGGTTGGCAATTCCTGTTTACAGGACTCATTCTAGGGTTGAGTGGCGTGATTTTGGCAGAGTTTCAATGGGATGCCTTTGGCGGACCTTGTGTCAATCAGTTTAAAGCCTCCTCCAAAACCCACCCCTAAACTCTGTACTCTTTCTGTACCGGGTTTTAGCTTATGTCTTTGCGAGTTCAAGAAATTCTTAACTTTTGGTTCGGTTCCCCAGACTCGCCAGAATACGGTAAGCCTCGTAAAGTTTGGTTTCAGAAAGACTCAGAGTTCGATCGCGCGATCCGCAGCCAGTTTTTAGCCGATTACGAACAAGCGGCTAAAAGCGATCGCCTTCCCGATTCTCCCTTAGAAGCCTTAGCTTTAATTATTACCCTCGATCAGTTTCCTCGCAACATCTTTCGCGGGACACCGCAAGCCTTCGCCACCGATAGCCAAGCCTTAAAAGTAGCAAAACATGCACTTAACCAGAAATTTGATAAAGACTTACTTGCGGTTCAGCGCGTTTTTCTCTATCTTCCCTTTGAACATTCTGAAAATTTAGCAGATCAACATCAATCGGTCGAACTCTTTCGCCAAATTCAAGACGATCCCAATAGTGCAGATACCCTATCTTACGCAATTCGTCATCTAGAAGTGATTGAAAGATTTGGTCGCTTTCCCCATCGCAATGCAATTTTAGGTCGAGAAACTACTTTAGAGGAAGCCGAATTCCTGCAACAACCCGGTTCCTCTTTTTAGAGATTCTCTAAATACGCAATTAAAGCATCCCGAACGGGTAA
Organism: Desertifilum sp. SIO1I2; assembly: GCA_010672635.1. Taxonomy (GTDB): domain Bacteria; phylum Cyanobacteriota; class Cyanobacteriia; order Cyanobacteriales; family Desertifilaceae; genus Desertifilum. The sequence goes on from JAAHGE010000322.1 coordinate 1,300, forward strand.
AATGCTTTTATAAACTTGCATTTCAAAAGGCATTTGTTGAACTGCACTTACCAAACCTTGAGCCGCTTCTGGAGAATTTGCTAAAATTTTCAGAGGTTCAATATAAGTATGAACGCCAAACACAATATTACCCGTTTTAGGTAAACGACGCATCGACTGACGTTCAAACCGCAGCCAAAGGCGATCGCCTGCATTTTCTGAAGTAATTGTTGGTAAATTTCCCTCTTTCTTTATCCCCTTTGCCAAGAATAAATCAGGCGTATCAACCAGACTCCAATTCAATCGCCATACAGGGTTTTCAGCCGACAAGCGAGTAAAAAGATTATCGACAGAATGGGATAACTTTTGTTGATATTGCGGTACGGGTTGATGAATCATTGCTAGGGGATGACCTAATTTTTCAGCAATTTTCCAATGCAGCGGAAAACAAACCGACGCCGCAGTTAAACAATATTGCGAGTCTACAGGTTGCAAAATCAGGAAATCCTCTTGAACTAAGCGCCCTGCTAATGCTAAGGGATTTGTAGCAAAATCATCAATCTGCCAAGTTTTGTTAATCAGACTATTTTGGATTAAATTTCCCTGGGCGTGATAGATTTGCGGAAAATAGGTTAAAAGATGTTCGATCAACAAAGAAAGGATTTCTCTTTGACTCTCTAAACTTTGGGGTAAACTACCAAAAACTTCTGAAGGATGAGAAAGGGTCAGTTGTTCTTTTAAGTCAATTTCTGATTGAAAATGGGAGTCAATTTGAATCCAATCTTTCAAGTCTAGGGATTGTACCCCAAGCTTAAGTTGCCATTTTCCAGAAGTAAAGGGGAAATGCATGAGAAGAGGGTAGGGAGATAGGGGGAATGAAAGTAAATTGGGGTTCGTATTGACTAAGGCACTTCTCAGAATAATCTTGCTTGGGGCGCGATCGCACTAACTCTTCCCATCTCCCACTTCGCCCGCCTCCTTATTGCAGAGTGAGGAACCTCTCCAACGCGGCGACTAACTCAGGAGGCCAGCGACGGATTGTTTTAACCCAGTTTAAATCTTTATAGCGCGGATCGAGACCCACGACAGCGACCCAATTACTTTCGGCTTCTCCGCGTTTCCCTTCAGTCCAGAGGATAGCAGACAGGGCGGCGCGAACATCAGGGAATTGGGGATACTTGCGAACGATGTTGCGGAGTTCGCGTAAAGCATCCTGATGTTCTCCGACTTGATATAGCGCTAAAGCATAGTTGGCGCGGGCGAAGGCAAAATTGGGGGCAAGTTCTGTAGCTTTTTGGTAATCTGCGATCGCACCTTGCCATTCTCCCTGACCGGCCTGAGCATTGCCGCGATTATTATACGCCATCGCATCCTGGGGGTCGATCTCTAACACCCGATTATAATCTGCGATCGCCTTTTCCCATTCTCCCAGCGCCTCATACGCCGTCCCCCGATTCAAGTAGGGGTCAGAAACATTGGGGGCCAGTTTCACCGCCTGATTATGATCGGCTAGGGCCTCTTGTAGCTTAAGCTGATTGACGCGGATATTGCCACGATTGCTTAAAGCTGCCGCATTATCGGGCATTTGGTCGAGAAGTTCTGTCCAATATTGTTCGGCTTGGTCTAAATTCCCTTCCGTTCCCGCCTGATACGCCTTGCGAGAAAGCGAGTCTAAATAATTCCATTGTTCTTCTGTGAGGGTTGTTGCTAAAGCTGGCCGTTCGCCAACCCATCCCACCCAACTCCCCAAAACTACCAAACTCACCAGCAAAACTCGAAGCAGCCAACGATAATAGCGCATAGAAAATCAAGCATTCAGCAGAGAATTTCATTATCTCCTAGACCCACCTTGTCGGCTAAACATAGCCCAAATGCTTCCAAGCCGCAGGCGTGGCGATCCGTCCCCGCGAAGTCCGTTGAATAAAGCCAATTTGCAGCAAATAGGGTTCGTAAACATCCTCTATCGCTTGGGCGTCTTCCCCCGTAGACGCTGCTAGAGTTTCTAAGCCTACAGGCCCCCCTTTAAAGTTTTCAATCATTGCGCTTAAGATTAAACGATCGGTCCAATCCAAACCGCAAGGATCGACCTCATAGAGTTCTAGGGCTTCTGCGGCTTCTGCTTGAGAAATGGGTGAAATGCCCTTCACCTGGGCAAAATCTCGCACGCGTCGCAGCAGGCGGTTTGCGATCCGGGGGGTTCCCCTAGCGCGACGGGCGACTTCTTGCGCCCCTTCTTCAGTAATAACCGTTTTGAGAATTTCCGCCGTCCGTTGCACAATTAAGGTAAGTTCGTCGAGTTCGTAAAAGCGCAGGCGTTGGACAATGCCAAAGCGATCGCGCAGAGGCGAAGTTAAAGAACCGATCCGCGTTGTCGCACCAACTAGGGTAAAGGGTTTGAGGGGAATGCTGCGAGTTTTAGCGGTATTGCCTTTACCTACCGTCACATCTAAGCGAAAATCTTCCATCGCCGAATAGAGAATTTCTTCCGAGATCCGGGGAAGGCGATGAATTTCATCAAGAAATAGCACATCTCCCGGCTGCAAAGCCACCAATAAACCGACAATATCGCGGGGACGTTCTAGGGCAGGGGCGGTGGTAATTTTGCATTGCACGCCCATTTCTTCGGCTAGAATCAGGGACATGGTGGTTTTGCCTAACCCTGGCGGGCCGTAAAGCAGGAGATGATCCAGGGGTTCCTTGCGACCTTTAGCGGCTTGAATGGCGATCGCTAAAACGCTTTTTAAGTCTTTTTGGCCAATATAATCTTCAATGCGACGCGGCCGCAGCTTTTCTTCTTGCTTGTCGGTTTCTTCAAAGGTGGCTTCGGCTTGCAGCAGCAAGTCTTCTTCCTCATCCGGCGACTGCTTGCGATAACGATTGCCAGCATTTTTCGCCCTTGGGGGTTTAGAATTGGACGGCCGCTTGTAAGAAGATTCGATTGCCATAATTAAATTGAAGCATCCGAGAAAATTCTAGACTGATTCTAATGAACTTTGCTTTCTGTGTTCCCCAAGAGGTCAGCTTTGAAAATGCGATCGCCCTCACGCAGTCGCTGCTAGAACAATTTTGTTCTCGCCAACTCACTCCATCGCAACTCACCGAAGCCGTCACCGCCTTAGTGCAAACTGAGAATGGGGCGAGAGGGTTTTTTGTTACCTACCTCACTCGCGATCGCCAAGAACTTGCCGATATCCCCAATGATGCTATTGTAGAAGCCCTAAAGACTTCTCCAGAAATTGTGGCAGAACTCTTGGTGAAAAATTTAGCCATGTCTGCGGCGATGGAAATTAGCCATCAACGCCGCAACGATCCGCAAATGGTCGCCGGATCGCAACAAGTCCAACGCCGCAGCGCCGAATTACTCCAACACCTATCTTCACCTGAAATTCAACAAAAGCTGCAAGCGCTTTTAACCAATCTTGAAACCGGAAGCGGTTCTTACCAAGCCTTCTTAGAACGTTGGGGATATGACAGCGAACAAAAAAGCGCGATTCGCCAAGCCATCCCTACGGAAATTCTTCAATCCAAATCATAATCGATTTCTTCCGGTCTGTTCGGCTCCAAAGAACTCGAAGGATCTCTCACTTCAACCGGTAAACGCTGGGAAGGGGGAAGGCGATCCGGCATTCGGCGACCATTAACAGAACCCCCAGGTTTGCGCGTAAAGGTCTTCCAACCGGCTTTTAGTCCTGCAAAGACACTTTTGGTGGTGACTTGCACTTTTTGGGCAGAGGAGCGGGCGCTATTTAAGCTTTCATCCACCTGCTGTACCACCCGACCGGCACTTTGCACGCCCTGACTGACATCATCGGTTAAATCGCTAATTTCTAATCCGGTTAAACGAATCGATTCTAGCGTCGGCGGTAATTCGCGACTGAGGGTATCAAACAACTTTTGGGCGCTACGCGCTGCTCTAGCTAACTCTTGCAAAGCGGGTAAGGCTGCGACAAGAACTGCTGTTAAGCTAACCGCCACCAGCAGCAGGGAAACACCAAGCCAAAAGACCGGATCGATCGCAGAAAACATGAGATTGTATTACTCGTTATGCGTCTCCCAGACGCTGGGAGGGGCGCTGGAACTCAGAACTTGTTGACATTTCTGGCGCTGGGGAAGACGAAGCCCCCGCTAATCCATTATCGGCGTCCATTAACTCATCAATTGCTGCCGAAGGGTCTGAAGAACGCTTGACTTCTCTAGTGCTGAGGTGTTCTCTTTCTCGACTTCCGGCTTCAATTCCTGCTGCGATCGCTTGTCGCAGTTTTTCTAGGGTTTCATCCCAGTTACTCCGAGTTGACTCCGAAAATCGATCGGCTTGCAATTGAACGCTTGTGGATAAATCTTCCGCTAATTCAGGTAAAGCTTCCACTGATTTTTTCAGAAGTTGTCGCGTTTGACGACCCGTGCGAGGTGCGATCAGAAGACCCGTAACAGTCCCAATGACGCCACCTAACAACAGTCCACTGATAAATTGTCCAGAACGGTTTTTTGACATTTCCCGGCTGAAATCCTCGCTTGTGTTTCGGTGAATGGCTGCCGATCGGCCCGCAATCCGACTTACTGACTTAATTGTGACTTAAACCAGGGCGCGATCGCACCAGTTGCTCCATCGCGATTAGCCAGTCGCACTTTT
>JAAHGE010000323.1 GCA_010672635.1 Desertifilum sp. SIO1I2
GTCAGGGTCGGCATGGGAATTTTCAAGCGATGCCGCTTTGGAAGATTTTGTTTGGGCTAATTTGAAGCAGCTACTAGGGTTGGCTCCCCTAAAGCGACAATACTCTGTCAAAGGTCAAGTCTGTGACATTTTAGCAATTGATAACGATCGGAAATTAGTTGTAATTGAGCTAAAAAATTCTGAGAATCGCTATCTTGTTCAGCAACTAACTCGTTATTATGACAACTTGCTAGAGGAAAAACCATTCAAGGAACAGTTGGACTATGAAAAACCTGTTCGTTTAGTGGCAGTTGCACCAAGCTTTCATAAGCATAATTTGGTAGATCGTAAATACAACAAGCTTGAATTAGACTTTTTACATTTAGAAGTTTTCAAAAAGGATGGTTTTTATCTGCAATTAAATGATATAGACACAAAGCAAGTTTACTTAATAAAAATTCCCTATCGTGAAATAGATTTAATCAATATTAATGAAGGGATACTACCTCCTCCCCAATTACTCTTAGATTGGTTGGGTTCGTGTACAGTTAGTGAGGAAGAAAGAATTCTAAAGATTCGGCAACAGATACTTGCTTTTGATAACCGCATTAAAGAAATAACTGACTCTAAGAGTATCAGATATGGAAGAGGAAAAACAAATTCATGTGCAGAATTAATTTTTGAAAGAAAATTTAAAAAGCTTATACTGTTCCTATGGTTGCCCATTCCTAATCGTAAAACAAAAGCTGTTGGTAGGATGCAAATCGGTAATGTTGATACTGAGTGGAATTTTTATTGGGCATTCGGTCATGTTCCAAAAGGAATTAGCAAAATGGAGATAGGACGCACGACATTGTATTTCTTACAGGAAGGAAGCGAACGATTTTGCGGTTATATAGACGATCTAGTATCTGAAGCTCTAGAAACGTGGAGAAATAGGCTTTGAGGCAAGTTGAAGTAAATACTTACAGTAGAAGTTGCGATCGCATTGAGGAATTGCCGCATCGTCAGTAGCGAACCAGCAGAGAGCGATCGCCGGGAGTTAAACAAAAATAAAGAATTGGCAAAAGTACGTACAGGCTTGCTCTTAGGTTATTGGTAACTCAATTATTTCAAGTTACAAATTTATTGTTTCAAAACATAACGTTGATTATATTTTTCTGCAATTGTTTGTTTCTTGATTATCCAACTAATTATACTGGTGCTATTTGCTTGCAATACCCACAGCATATCAAAAAAATCTAGCCACACCTCGATAGGAAAATACGATGAGTAGCGGAAGCGGATGCCCATTTACAGGCAACGGTCAAAAATCTCAACCTCGTCATGTGCCATCAAACCGAGATTGGTGGCCCAATTATTTGAATCTGAGTATCCTCCACCAGCACTCACCCCAGGGCAATCCGATGGGTGAGGAATTCAACTATGCTGAAGAGTTCAAAAGCCTTGACTTAGCCGCCTTGAGAGCAGATATCTATGAACTGATGACCACCTCCCAAGACTGGTGGCCAGCCGACTACGGTCATTATGGACCGCTGTTCATCCGCATGGCTTGGCACAGCGCCGGAACGTATCGGATCGGTGACGGTCGCGGCGGTGCGGGTTCGGGTAGTCAACGCTTTGAACCCCTCAACAGTTGGCCCGATAATGCCAACCTCGATAAAGCGCGGATGTTGCTGTGGCCCATCAAGCAGAAATACGGCAAGAAAATCTCCTGGGCCGACCTGATGATCTTCGCAGGTAACTGCGCTCTAGAGTCGATGGGCTTCAAAACTCTGGGCTTTGCGGGTGGGCGCGTGGACGTGTGGCAGCCAGAGGAGGACATCTACTGGGGTTCCGAGAAAACCTGGCTTGGCAATGAGCGTTACCAAGAAGAAGAAGATCGCGTGCTGATGAATCCCCTCGCCGCCGTTCAGATGGGTCTAATCTACGTCAACCCAGAAGGGCCAGACGGCGAACCCGATCCGGTCGGTTCGGGGCGCGATATTCGCGAAACCTTTGGGCGGATGGCGATGAACGATGCTGAAACGGTTGCGCTTACCGCTGGCGGACATACCTTTGGCAAATGCCACGGTGCAGGCGAAGCGACGCACGTCGGGGCCGAACCTGGGGGAGCCACCATCGTCGATCAAGGTCTCGGCTGGAAGAATGCCTTCAATACAGGGGTTGGTGTCGATGCGATCACGAGCGGAATTGAAGGCGCATGGACTCCCACACCGACGCAATGGGATAACAGCTATCTCGAAACCCTGTTCAAATATGATTGGGAACTAACCAAGAGTCCTGCTGGCGCATGGCAGTGGAAGCCCAAGGGGGACGCGGGTGCCGGTACAGTACCCGACGCCCACGATCCATCGAAACGGCACGCCCCGATGATGACCACGGCAGACATGGCAATGAAGATGGACCCCATCTATAACCCGATCGCGCGGCGTTACCACGATAACCCGGATGAGCTTGCTGAAGCGTTTGCTAAGGCGTGGTTTAAGCTAACCCACCGCGACATGGGGCCGCGATCGCGCTACCTCGGCCCAGAGGTACCCCAGGAGGAGTTCTTGTGGCAAGATCCGATTCCCCCAGTTGACTATGAGTTGATTGATGAACAGGACATCGCCGCTCTCAAAGCCAAGATTCTAGCATCAGGGCTGTCTGTCTCCCAATTGGTTTCCACCGCTTGGGCGTCGGCGTCAACCTTCCGTTGCTCCGATATGCGCGGTGGTGCAAATGGGGCGCGCATTCGTCTGGAACCGCAGAAAGATTGGGAAGTCAACCAGCCAGAACAACTGGCAACGGTGCTGCAAACCTTAGAGGGCATTCAACAGGAGTTCAACAGCTCCCAGTCCGGCGGGAAGCGGGTTTCAATCGCTGACCTCATCGTTCTAGGTGGCTGTGCGGGCATTGAACAAGCGGCGAAAAATGCCGGTCATGAGGTGACGGTTCCCTTCAAGCCGGGACGCACGGATGCATTGCAAGAGAAGACGGATGTTGAGTCCTTCGCTCCCCTTGAGCCAGTTGCAGACGGGTTCCGCAACTACACCAGCGGCAAACACAGTCAATCGCTTGAAGAGTTGCTGGTGGATCGCTCGCAATTGCTATCGCTGTCAGCGCCTCAGATGACGGCTCTCTTAGGCGGCTTGCGCGTTTTGGGTGCGAACTTTGGCGGGTCTAAGCACGGCATTTTCACCCATCGCCCAGAGACGTTGACCAATGACTTCTTTGTGAATCTGCTCGATCTGGGGACGACCTGGAAGGCGACTTCTGAGGAGGAATATGAGTTTGAGGGGCGCGATCGCAAATCGGGCGACCTCAAGTGGACTGCAACCCGCGTTGACCTCATCTTCGGATCAAATTCTCAACTCCGCGCCCTGGCAGAAGTCTACGGCTGCGTGGACTCCCAGCAGAAGTTTGTGCAGGACTTTGTGGCAGCCTGGGACAAGGTAATGAACCTTGACCGTTATGACCTTCGCGCAGTCCAAGCGTCAAGTTCTGCAAGAGGTTTCTAAGCCGAGCGTCAGCTACCCTAACCTGCGGACATCCTGAACGTAGGTAGAACCCAAAGACAACCCTGAGAGCGGCGTTTCATATCAAGTTGAAACACTGCTCTCAGCTTTAAGCCCTGACACCAAAACTTTTAAAATCGGATTGCATTAGTTGACCTCAAATATTTGAAGCATCACGAAGGCGTTGCTGAAACCGAGCAACAACATCAGGGGTTAATTCTTCTTCTGGTTGAACCACTTCTCGTTGATTCAAAACTGACTTAACCTCTGTTGAAGGTGCTTGCCCTAAGTCCTTGAGTAAAGCTACAAAAGCTTGCTGTTGTTGATTGACCTCCTCAGTAGGTGTTGCTTGGACTATATATGCAAAAGCAACCTGACGAGTGAGCGCATAAACAATGTACTGATTTAAGGAAACACCTTCGCTCTCAGCTAAGTTAATCAACTGCTGATGTAGTGTTTCTGGTAATCGAAGCGTTAATCGACTCATAGTTAACCCCCTTCAAGTGCTAATTTAGTAACTAATTCAGCAGGAGCCATTACTTGTAAACCTAGAGAATCTCTGGCGCTCTTAAAGTCACGCAGATTAGAAGTTACAACAACCGCGTTTGCATTCATTGCACAGTCGATTACAAGATCATCTCCTGCATCTGGGGAAGTCGGTCGCCATGAATAATAGATTGTTGTGAATTGAGTACGGCTTAACAGAGTACCCAAAACAGGTTTAAGTTTTTGCCAGCGAGCATCTGAAAGCTTACGAGATAGAACATCATCGTATTCATACGCTAGTGCATTAGAGACATGAACCTGGATTAAGTCAGCGAACCATGCATCAATAACGAAGCTAGCAGCATTGCCCTGTTTGGTTAAGCCTTCAAACACAACATTCGTATCGATGACAACACGAAGTAAGGTTGCAGTAGACATGACACTACTATAGCACCACAGTTAGTGTCATTGTTCCTAAGAGAGAGGGTGCAGCGGCAGCAGCTAGCTCTAAAATACTGTCCTCAGTAATAACTTAGAAGGCTAACTTTGCCCATCACTTGGCAGCACGTAGCCTTTACATGGAACTGATTGTTGTTCAGGGAGCGGTGTGTGGACATTCTTAGTCTACAGTCGCTTATTTTAAAGAATTCGTAAGCAGGGTGCGTTCCCAAAAATTTTGGGCGGAGTAGTATAAATTATATTAAGGAACGCACCCTACAACTTCGGCATTATCCGCCCAAAGTGCGCCCCAGTGCATAGGGACAAATACTGTACCAGGAGCGATCGCACAGCGTGCGTTTTATGCAATCGCTTTTGTGATTCTAGCCGGAAACTTAGCTTGACCCAACACCTGATTCAAATCAGCATCAATTTGAGATCGAACAGTCACAATTCTGCTGCTTTGGCAAACATTTCCGGTGTGACTTCCGAACAGTCGGATAGATCGATCTCCTCATCTGTCAATGCATCTAGACGTTGGTAATCAGTTTGAGAGTTGATGGAAAAATGCAAAAGCTTACGCATCTACGCGATGGTGCGGCACTGAAAGGGGTTCTGCCCCATGCGGTGCGGCAGTTTGCCCGCGCGATCGCCATGCCGAACTTGAAGCCCCCGGTACGCACGATGGCTGATGCTGCGGCAAGAGCGCGATCGCATCATTACAACGATTCGAGAGGCCCAACGCTTTGAGTCACTGATGACGCTCTATCTCACCGACAACACCAGTAAGTAAGGTGCGTTCCTAAAAACTTTTGGCGGAGTAACAGAAATTATGTTAAGGAACGCCTCCTACAACTGAGATCCCAACCGCTTAGATCGATATTTACAGAAGAATAGCGAAGTACAACGACCAAGCTCGCAGGACGTAGATAGCCTATGCAGCTCAACTAATCTAATATAACTTGCGGCGTTCCGGTGCAGCGACTTTATGGGGGTACGAGGCTAGGACAACCACTCTCTTTTCATAATCCTTTCATTTTCTCATCGCCCATTGTATCCTGTGAAAAGTGAAAGTATTATGAAATGGAAAAATGGTAAACCCTCTCTGTCGATTCAGCGCACTGCCTCAAAGGGTGATTTGCAAAAGGATGGGCTATAGACTAGTGGCGATCGCCACTAGTCTCTCAGCAACACTTTGGTTAGGGGCTTGTGGTGGTCAAACCAGTCCTTCAACCTCTACAGACTCCACTTCACCGCCAGCTAACAGTTCACTTGAGCCAAATACAACCGCTCAATCAGATACAACACAAGGGAAAAAGATAGTTCTAACCACATTTACAGTCCTGGCAGACATGGCACAAAATGTGGCTGGTGACAAATTAATTGTGGAGTCGATTACACGCATTGGAGCCGAAATTCATGGCTACGAGCCAACACCGAGTGATTTGACCAAGGCACAAAACGCTGACTTGATTCTTTACAACGGGCTAAATTTAGAGA
>JAAHGE010000324.1 GCA_010672635.1 Desertifilum sp. SIO1I2
GCCCCGGTTTTAAAAGAACCGGGGCCGACTCTCCAGTAATGGCTGACTCGTCAACTGAAGCAACCCCATCGATGACTTCTCCATCAACGGGAATCATCTCACCCGCGACGACTTTAATCAGGTCGCCTTGACGGAGTTCTGTGGAACTCACGAATTGAGTGTCCCCATCATCGAGGATTTTGCAGGCTTTGGTATCAGTTTTGGTGGCCCGCAAGGAGTCGGCTTGGGCTTTTCCGCGTCCTTCAGCGACAGCTTCGGCAAAGTTGGCAAATAGTAGGGTAAATAGCAAAATGACGGTGACTAGACCATTAAATAGCCGTTGGTTTTCTCCGGCAACCGAACCAAATAGGGCGGGAAACAGGGTTAAAATCGCGCAAATCAGCGTTCCCATCCACACCAGAAACATGACGGGATTTTTTGCCATCTGGCGGGGATGGAGTTTAATAAAGGCTTGGCGAATTGCTCGTTGATACAATCCGGTGGTATCAACTTTGGGTTGATGTCGTTTTTTGGTATTCATGAGTTATAGACCTGTGGCGAGTTGAAAGCCTTCCGCAATGGGGCCAAGGGTGAGGACGGGGAAAAAGGTTAAAGCGCCGAGAATGACAATGGCCCCCGCCGTGACGCTGGTGAAGAGGATGCTATCGGTTCGCAGGGTTCCTGGGGTTTCGGGGACGGGTTGCTTGCGCGAGAGGCTATCGGCTAGCAGTAGAAGGGCAATGATGGGGACATAGCGACCTGCAAGCAAGCTAAAACTGGTACTCAGGTTCCACCAGAGAGTATTGTCACCGAGACCTTCAAAGCCGGAACCGTTATTGGCAGCGGCGGAGGCGTATTCGTAGATGACTTGCGAGAGACCGTGAAAGCCTGGGTTATTAATTCCGGCGAGGGCTTCGGGGAAGGCGAGGGTAATGGCACCCGGAATTAAGATGGCGATGGGGTGAACCAGGAGGATAACGCTGGCGAGGACAATTTCGCGTTTTTCAATTTTGCGACCGAACAGTTCTGGGGTACGTCCTACCATTAAGCCGGTGAGGAAGACGGTTAAAATTAGGTAGACAAATAGGTAGGCGGTTCCGGTGCCTTGACCTCCCCAAACAATTTGCAAGAAGAGGTCAAATAGGGTGGCAAAGCCGCTGAGGGGCATTAGGGAGTCGTGCATTCCGTTAACTGCCCCGCACATGGTTCCGGTGGTGCTGACGGCCCACAGGGCGGTTAAAGCCCAGCCAAAGCGGGTTTCTTTGCCCTCAAGGTTGGGTTGGGAGGAACCGAGGAGGGCATTAATTTCGGGGTTGCCTTGATATTCGGCGATCGCGCTGATTCCGACTAAGATGGCAAACAGAATCCATACCATCCAGAAAATTAGCCATCCCTGTTTTTTGTTACCTGCGATCGCGCCATAGGTGTAAATTAGTCCTACGGGGATGCACAGCATACTGAGGTTTTCAATCAGGTTGGTGAGGTTGTTGGGGTTCTCGTAAGGGTGGGCAGAGTTAATCCCAAAGAAGCCGCCGCCGTTTTCTCCCAGTTCTTTGATGATTTCAAAGTGGGCAACTGGGCCGCGAGCGATATACTGGGTTTGACCTTCTAAGGTGGTGGCGATCGCAGGCCCTGCTAAGGTTTCCGGTACGCCCAGTCCTAGCAGAACAATTGCCCCAATCAAGGAAATTGGTAAGAGGATGCGAGTAATCGCCAGGGTGAGGTCAAGATAGAAGTTGCCCAGAGGTTTGCCGCTTAAGCCGCGAATAAAGGCGATCGCAACTGCAATTCCGGTCGCTGCCGAAGTAAACATTAAATATCCCAATCCCCACATTTGCGAGGCATAGGTATAGGTGGTTTCGCCTGAATAATGTTGTTGGTTGGTGTTGGTGACAAACGAAATTGTGGTATGCAAGGCTAAATCCCAGCTAGGGGCTGTTAAGCCGGTCGGATTCAGGGGAAGAAAGCCTTGAAACATCAGAATCAGAAATACAAAAAGTCCCATTGCCAGATTGCTATATAGCACGGCGCGGGCGTACTGCCACCCAGTCATACTCCGATGGGGACGAATCCCGAAAAGCTGTAAAAATCCGGACTCTAGAGGACTCATGAGGGGGTCTAGCCAGGTTTTCTCGCCTTGAAAAACCCGTGCCATGTACCCTCCAAAGGGCGCAAAGATTGCGACTAAAATCAGTAGCACGATGCCAATCGATAAAAGGTTTAAAAACATAGAAGCTGATCGAGCATAAAATGGCATTCTTCAGTCAAAAGATTCTAGAAAGTCTCTGCTTGAGAGATCTGAAGCATTTAATGACTTCTATATTGTTAACGAAGCGCCAAGGTTTGCCATCGATCGGGCAATCTATTTTGAATAAATTCTCTATCTATACTTAGAGATATAGAAGCTAAACTTTTTGTATAGATTATTGAATAAAAGAGCTTGCAGATTAATCTCGTAACCCAAAGTAAAATTACAAGCTAAATCGCATAAACTTTGATAAATGATTGCTTCGCCAAGAGTAAACAAAGGGAAAATTTCATGAAACGGGATAAGCGGTTTAATCCTTCCGTTTGGCAAGCCCAAACAATCGTGACAGGCTTATGTCTGATCGTCGTTGCCTTAGAATATTTAACCCCTTCCGAGTATGTTTTCAGCTACCTTTATAGCGGCATTATTTTACTGGTGCATTCTCGGCTAGAACGCGTTACCGCTTATCAAGTCACTTTATTAGCCGTCTTTCTGACTTTACTGAACTTATTGGTTCCAGAAATTCACCTTTCTGCCATACCAACCCTTGCCAATCGGTTAATCGCGACTTTAGCATTAATTGTGACTGCTTGGTTAAGCGATCGCAATCGTCGCTACGAAGAAGCCATCGCCCGCCAGCAAGCGCAACTCCAAGCCCATGCCCAACTCGCCAGCATCCGTGAAAACTTTGTTTCCACCCTCACCCACGATTTAAAAACGCCCCTTCTTGGTGCTATTGAAACCTTAAAATCCTTTGAAAAAGGGCAATTTGGCGACATTACCCCCATACAACAGCGCGTTTTAGGAATGATGCAGAAATCCCACAGTTCCTCCGTGCAATTAGTTGAAACCTTACTCGATGTCTATCGCAACGATACGGAAGGCTTGCACCTCAATCTCTCAGCCGTCAACTTAGCAACCCTCGCCGATGAAGCGATCGCAACTTTAACCGAATTAGGGCGATCGCGCAACGTCTATATGGTTCTCAATTATGGAGCATCCGATTTTCGCCAACACTTCTGGACGAAGGGCGATTCCTTGCAACTTCAGCGCGTCTTTGCTAACTTAATCGCTAATGCCATCAACCATGCCCCGCGCGGTAGTAAAGTCGAAATTATCCTCGAATCCGATGGTAGCACCCACGTTGTTAAAGTTGGCGATCGCGGGCCGGGGATGAGCGCCGACGAGATCCCGCTACTGTTTGAGCGATTTTACCAAGGTGATAGCGATCGCCAAGCCAAAGGATCGGGTTTAGGCTTATACTTAACTCGGCAGATTGTTCAAGCCCATGAAGGAATCATTTGGGCAGAAAATCGCCAGCCCACCGGAGCGCTATTTGCGTTTCGCCTACCGGCAATTTCACCCGAATTGTCTTCAGTTTGATGAAGGTTGAAATGGCAAACCTGCGAGTGTTATTAGTAGAAGATGACGAACTCTTTCGTTTAGGTTTGCAAACGCGCTTGCAAACGGAAGCCGGAATCGAAATTATTGCAGAAGCCGTCGATGGGGAAACCGCCATTGAATTCACCCAACGCTATCAACCCGATGTCGTCTTATTAGATGTGGGACTTCCCGGAATTGGCGGCGTTGAAGCCTGTCGCCAGATTAAACAACAACATCCCCAAATTCCTATTTTGATTCTGACTTCCCATTCCCAAAAAACCTTAATCGAACGCTTAGTTGCAGCGGGGGCTTCAGGTTATTGCCTTAAAGGGATTGAAGCGGAAGCTTTAATTTTAGCCTTGCGTTCGGTGGCGGCGGGGGCTTCCTGGTGGGATCGCACCGTAACGGCAGAAATTCGGGCGGCGATGTCGCGTCAAGTCATTCCCATACCAGAGGTTGACGTAACCTTAATCCATACTCTCACGCGCCGGGAACAGGAAATTCTGGCTTTGATTGCAGCCGGTAAAAATAACCAAGAAATTGCTGAAAATTTGCACATTGCCATCGGGACAGTCCGGGTTCACGTTCATGCGATTCTACAAAAATTAGGGGTTCGCGATCGCACTTCTGCTGCCGTTCTTGCCTTGCACCAGGGATGGGAAAATCTGCCTTAATCGCGTTCAAACACTTTACCTAAAGACGCAGGGGGCGCGGTTTGCAAGGCTTGGGCGAGGGGACGCCGCCAGCTTAAGGGTAGAGGCGCAAGCAAGCGATCGATCCAATCTCCTGCGGTTAGGGCTAATACAAGAATCATTAGCACAAATGGGGCAACGGAGAACACCTGGGTAGGAATATCAGGAATTGTGCTTTGAGCAAGACTAGCTAACGATTGCAGAATACCGAAGAAGTAAGCCCCCATCGCGACTTTTAAAGGATTCCAACCGCCAAAAATCACAATTGCGAGCGCAATCCAACCATAACCTGCCGTGTGACGATAACTCCAGCCTGCTTTAAAGTCTAGGGAAAAAGCAGCCCCGGCAATCCCCATTAAGGCTCCTCCGAATAGCGTATAGAAGTAGCGCAGGAAAATCACATTGGCACCCCTAGCAAAAGCGGCGGCGGGTTGTTCGCCAATGGCGCGTAATAGTAAGCCATTGCGGGTGCGATAGAAAAAGAACCAACTCAAGAAAATTAACGCAAAGCTGGAATACACCAAGAGGTCGCTGCGAAACAGAAGCGGGCCGAGAATGGGGATATCTTGCAATAGGGGAATTCTCCAACTCGGTACGGTGGGGCCCGGAATTCTGACAAAGGGGTTGCCCAAAAAGGTCGATAAATCGCTGCACAGCAGGGCGAGAACGAAGCCGATCGCAATTTGGGATTGTTTGAGGGTAATGGTGCTGAAGGCGACGAGCAGGGCAATGAGAGCGCCCATTGCGGCGGCTCCCGCAAAGCCCAGGAGGAGGTTATTGGTGGTTTGAGCGATCGCAAAGGCCACCATCGCCGATAGCATGATGGTGCCTTCCGCAGACAGGTTAATGACGCCTGCTTTTTCGGTAATCGTTTCGCCAATTGCGGCGTAAACCAGGGGGGTAGCGGTGGCGATCGCGGTGGCTAAGATGGCAATCAGTTGTGCAGTTTCCATAGGGTTTGCTAGAAACTAGGATGAAGCCTGAGTTTTGCAGCGGATTCTATCAGATTGGAGGGTTTTGAAGTTTTAACTTCTGCCTGGGGTCGTTTTGGGGAGGCGATCGCTTAAACTTTGACCTAAAAGGGCAAATAACACCAGCGTTCCCTGAATGACACCTGCTAGGGAAGATTCTAGCTGGAGGCTTAAGGGGAGTTGCAGGCTACCAACATTTAAAGCACTAAAGAAGAAAGCGACGGGTAATAACCACAAGGGATTGAAACCGACTAACATCACCACCAGCAGCGCCAAGAAG
The DNA here is from genome assembly GCA_010672635.1 of Desertifilum sp. SIO1I2. Taxonomy (GTDB): domain Bacteria; phylum Cyanobacteriota; class Cyanobacteriia; order Cyanobacteriales; family Desertifilaceae; genus Desertifilum. The sequence goes on from JAAHGE010000324.1 coordinate 5,554, forward strand.
CCTAGGTTACTGGAAATATTGGGAATCAGACGATGGAACACGGCTAATACTTGCAACGCCCCTGCTAACCCAGCAAAGATCCCGCAAAGGGCAAAGCTACTCATCAGATACTCAATTGCTGGAATTCCTTGAATGTAGGAAGCCCGCAAATTTCGCCCCACCGCTTGTAACTGCAAGCCAAAGTAAGTCCCCCGCATCACGCTAAGGGTGACAACTAAGCCCACTACAGCCAGCAATAACGCAATGGGACTGGCTTCGGTATTGCCAAAATTGGGTAGCCACAAATTGCGGTTGAATAATTCGGTTCCACTCATGGACGCAACGCCGGGACGTTTCCAAGGGCCGA
>JAAHGE010000325.1 GCA_010672635.1 Desertifilum sp. SIO1I2
CTTTGAGATCGCCTTTTTGGACAATGATTTGGGTTTGATGCAGGCGGGGTAAATTGCGGTCGCGCACAAAGTATAAATCTTGATAGCCCTGTTCCTCTAGATAGGTGGCTAACTGTTCGCTAGCCTCCGGAGACCCCGTAGCATTGTCAATCGCAATCTTCAACGCTTTAAAATCTCGCTGCTGGCCCGTGGGATTTTTCGGATCGCCCCATTGGGTGGTCATCCAGTGGCGCTGAAAATAGTCGCGTAAGATGCGATCGCGATCGGTCGCTTCCACCAGCCAATAACTGGTTGGATACTCCAGGCGATCGCTATAGCGACCCGGTAACATCACCATCTTAAACCCCTCCGGTGGCGTCTTGAGTCCAAACAACATCAACGCCAGCAACTCATCGGAACTCAGATTCGTATCCACATACTTTTGCATCACCTGCAAAATTTTGGGCAAGCGCGGTAACACCGTCGGATTGCTAAATCGATGGCGCAGCGCCTTAATCAACAACTGTTGGCGTTGCACCCGACCAATATCCCCAAACTCATCGGAACGAAACCGGACAAACTCCTCAGCCTGCTGTCCGTTCAGCGTTTGCCATCCCGGAGACAAATTAATGGTCAGATTTTGCGTATAGTCCACATAGGACATCGGACGCTGGACAAACACCTCTACCCCATCCACCAAATCCACCAACTCGCGAAACGCCCCCGTACTAATCCGGATATAACGCTCAATCGGCAACTGGTTAAACGTCTGACTCATCACTTGCAGCGATAAATCAGCACCCCCTAGCGCATTCACCTGGCTCATTTTCACCCAACCCAACTCCGGAACCAGCGCTTGCGTATCGCGGGGAATCGAGAGGATATTCACCGAATCACTATTCGGATCGAGGCGCAACAGCAAAATAGTATCGCTGCGACCTGAAAACGGGTCTTGCGCGGTCGCAGAAGGCGCAAGTTCGCCATCAATCCCCAAAATCAAGAGATTCACCGGACGAGTGAGGCGAAACTGAAAGCGAGACTGCCAAAACTCAAATAGTAACCCCTGGGGTTGCTGCGGAAAACTCAGATAAACAGGTGGTTCCGGCGCTAAAACAGCAACAATTGCCCCCAGCGTTGCTGAAACGGTCGTGGTAATCGTCAGAATGCAACTCCAAAACAACCAAGGCGGGGTTGTGAGTCGGATGGGGGATGTACGAGCAGCAAAAGACGATCTAGAGTGCGATGGGCGCATTACCCCGCGTCGCGAGGCAATTCTCCTAGACGGTTTAGGCTGACGATTTGTAATTCTGGCCACTCTGTTGTTGACTCGCTACGCGCAACTCAACGCCCATTTTAAGGAAGAGTCGGGAAATTCGCGCCCTTCACGGACAGAAATCTTGTCGGATAGACTGCGGCAAGCGTACCTTGGTGACTAATGGTTTCACAGTAAATAACACCCCTATGACTCAATCTCTCGTCCCCGTAATTCTGGCTGGTGGTAAAGGAGAACGCTTTTGGCCGGTGAGTCGCAAGCATCGCCCCAAGCAGTTTCTTTGTCTGGATGGCAGCGGTCAAAGTTTATTGCAAAATACGGCCAATCGCCTGTTACAGCTTTGCGGCCATTGGGAAAATTTGTGGGTTTGTACGTCTTTACAACTGGCTGATGGGGTAGAAGAACAACTTCCCCAACTTCCGGAGGCGAACCTGTTGGCAGAACCCGAAGGTCGCGATACCGCCCCGGCTTTGGCTTGGGCAACGTTAGAAGTCTGCAAGCGCTATGGGGAAGATGCAGTCATCGGCTTTTTTCCAGCGGATCATTGGATTGGCAACGAACCCGCCTATCGCCAAACGATTGAGGCGGCCGTGCAACAGGCGATCGCGCAACCTGCTATTGTCACCCTAGGAATTAAGCCCAACTATCCCTCGACGGGTTACGGCTATATCGAACAAGGCGAACAAACGGGTACCTTTAACGACCTGCCTGTCTACCGCGTCAACTGCTTTCGCGAAAAACCCGATACGGCAACTGCCCAAAGTTTCATTGACCAGGGTAATTTTAGCTGGAATAGCGGCATGTTTATTTTCCGGGCGGGAGTGGTTCTCAAAGAATTGCAAACCCACGCGCCCGAAATTCTCGAACCCCTGCAAGCCAAAGGCGTAGCCGCGTATTCTGAATTACCCAAAATTTCCATTGATTACGCTTTGATGGAGAAAACCCAACTCGCCTACGTGCTACCTGCCGATTTTGGTTGGGATGACTTAGGGGACTGGAACGCCATGTCTCGCTTATTGCAAGGCGACCAACCCAATGTCGAACTCGCCAATCATGTTTGTTTAGATAGCACTAATGCGATTCTCTACAACACGGCAGAAGATGAAGTTATCGTTACAATCGGTTTAGAGGATATTGTCGTTGTGCGCGATCGCAATGTCACCCTCATCGTTAAAAAAGACCGCACCCAAGACATCAAAAAAGTTCTGGGTCAAATCAAAGATAACCCGCAATACCACCACCTCCTCTAAGCTGCCCATACTCCCACCTCTAACCCCTTAATTATGCTATCCCTTACCAAAACGAGTTCTCGGCAAAGAGAGATTCTAGAAGTAGTCTTCCGCAACGGCTGGGACTACATGAGAGGTCTACTCACAGGGGGTAAAGCCAGCAAACCCCAGTTACCCTCACCGGAAGTTCTGCGAAACATCCTCATTGAGTTGGGGCCCGTCTATGTCAAGTTAGGACAACTCCTCAGTACCCGTCCTGACTTGCTTCCAGGGCGCTATATTGATGCCCTTTCTACCCTGCAAGCGCAAGTTCCCGCCGTCGCTTGGCCAGAAATCGAGGTTCTAATTCGCCAGCAGTTAAGCGGCCCTTTAGAAGAAATCTTCGCAGAACTCAACCCCCAACCCGTCGCCGCCGGTTCCATCGCCCAAACCCACAAGGCGACCCTAGCCGATGGTCGTAAAGTCGCCATTAAAGTTCAGCGGCCGGGTATCGATTTGGTGATTGCCCAGGATATTGCTTTAATTAAGGGATTAGCAGAACTCGTTTCAATCAGCGATTTTGGATCTGATTTTGACCTAGTGGCTTTAGCCGATGAATTTAGCAAAGCCTTACTCGCAGAATTAGACTTTACCCAAGAAGCCAGCTTCGCAGACCAACTCCGCCGCAACCTCTCCACTAGTCGTTGGTTTGACCCCAAACAAGTTGTCGTTCCTCAAATCTACTGGAACCTAACCAACAAGAAACTCCTAGTGATGGAGTGGCTAGACGGCGTACCCATCCTCTCTTCAAGTCTATCGGCCTCCCAGTATTTGGCAGATCCGAGAACCAATGGCACAGCCGATGCAGCCGTTGTCGCCGAACAGCGTCGCGCCGTCACTACCCTGCTATTCCGCGCTTTCTTCCAACAAATCTACATTGATGGCTTCTTCCATGCCGACCCGCATCCCGGCAATTTGTTCTATCTCGATGATGGTCGCGTTGCCTTATTAGATTGTGGCATGATTGGGCGTCTAGACCCGCGCACCCAGCAAATTCTCACCGAGATGTTATTGGCAATTGTCGATATTGATTCTCAGCGCTGCGCCCAATTAACCTTACAACTGGCCGAGTCTAGCCCGCGCGTTAATCTCGCCCGTTTAGAAAGCGACTATGACCGAATGCTGCGGAAATATTACAACCTCAGCCTCTCGGAAATTAAGTTTAGCGAAGTTATTTATGAAGTCTTGGATGTTTCGCGCAACAATAAAGTAATTTTACCGGGTAGCATGGGCTTATATGCCAAAGCGCTAGCCAATTTAGAAGGAGTAGCGCGCACATTTGACCCAGAAATTAATCTCTTAGATCAGATTAAACCGCTGATTACCGACTTATTCCGGCGACAGCTTTTAGGGGATGACCCCTTACAAACCCTACTCAGAACAGCCTTAGATGTGAAGAGTTTATCGTTGCAATCTCCCCGACAATTAGAGTTATTGCTGGATAGGATGACCTCGGAGACCATGCACTGGAATTTAACGCTGCGAGATTTAGATCCGTTACGTCGCAGTTTAGATGATTCTGCCAATCGTCTCTCATTTAGTATTGTGGTCGGTTCCCTAATTATGGGGGCGGCCATTATTTCTGCAAAAGCCCAAACCGCCCAATTACTCGTGCCCAGCAATGCCTTATTCGCCGCTGCAAGTTTCTTAGGACTCTGGCTGATTGTCAGTATTTTACGTTCGGGAAGATTGCGGTCTTAATGAGTATTGTAGAGTGTTATCTAGGTTGGTAACGCTTTACGTTCGGAGTCAAAAATGATTGAGCCAGAATTATTTGATGCGATCGAATTGCTGGTAAATTTGCCGAAAGATCGCCTCTGTGCAGGAGTTCGAGGAGCAATTGTAGAGTGTTATGAGGATGGTAAGTATGAGGTGGAATTTGCTAACGAAGAGGGAGAAACGTTAGCGCTTTCTACGCTATCCTCTGAAGAGTTTATCGTTGTTTGGAAAGCTAAAACTAAGCGTTGGTTATCCGTATCAGAACAGATTTCTGCTGCGATTAACCATTTATCTGAAGAACGTCAGCAGGAAGTATTAAATTTTGCCCGTTCTCTATATCAAAGGTAGTTTAGTTTTAGGAGGCGATCGCACTCAGCCATAACGACTAGCAACGCTCCCCGCTTCGCTTTATTCTGGGGAAGAACCTAAAATAACGATTCGGGCATTATGGTAGGAACCTCACAACCCTCATTGCGAGAACAGCAACACCCCCTGATCCGCCAGCTAGCGGATATGCTAGAACGGGTGTGGCACAAGCATCTTGACCTTTCTCCTTACGAGTTACCTAGCGAACTGGGGTATGTGGAAGGGCGTTTAGAGGGCGAAAAGCTGATTATTGAAAACAAGTGCTTTCAAACGCCGCAGTTTCGCAAAATTCACCTGGAATTGGCTAGGGTGGGGACGATGTTAGATATTTTGCACTGCGTCATGTTTCCCCGTCCAGAGTATGCTATTCCTCTGTTTGGTTGCGACTTGGTGGGGGGACGCGGACAAATTAGCGCCGCGATCGCAGATTTATCACCCACAAGTCGCGATCGCACTTTACCCTTAAACTATCAACAAGCCTTAAGCGCTTTACCCAACCCGGAATTTTCCCAAGTTCGCGAGTTACCCCCTTGGGGCGATATCTTTTCGGAGTATTGTCTATTTATCCGTCCGGCTGACCCCGCAGAAGATGCCCGGTTTCTGCAACGGGTAGAATCATTTGTAGAAATTCATTGCCAAAACGCGATCGCGCAGCCTCCCAGTTCTGAGGAACAAACCTTAGAATCGCTAGCAGGTCAGCGTCGCTATTGCTTGCAACAACAACAAAATGATAAAACTCGACGGGTTTTAGAAAAAGCCTTTGGGCCCCAATGGGCTGACAATTATATGACGACGGTTTTGTTTGACGCAATTTAAAGCATGATTGAGCATATTGTTTTGTTTAAGTGGCAGCCAGACACCTCCCCAGAAGACCTCGCCACAATTATGCAAGCCCTCAAAAGCTTGCAGGATAAGATTCCCGGAATTGTAGACATAAGCTGTGGAGAAAACTTTTGCGAACGGTCTAAAGGCTTTACGCATGGCTTAGTGGTTCGGTTTGTTGATAAGGCCGCTTTAGAAAATTACGGCCCCCATCCCGAACACCAGGCAATCGTGCAAGAGTTGATTAAGCCCGTTTTGCTGGATATCTTGGCGTTAGATTTCGCGATCGCTTAAGAGGATGGGGAGATGGGGAGATGAGGGGATGGGGAGATGGGGGGATGGGGGGATGGGGGGAGAAGAAGGGAGTTGGGAGTTGGGAATTGGGGAAGAAGAGATGGGAAAACTTGGTAACTATTAACTCAGCACTCTCTTTCCTACTCGGAACTCGGAACTTACCGAAATTAATGGGTTT
>JAAHGE010000326.1 GCA_010672635.1 Desertifilum sp. SIO1I2
GGATCGTTGGCAAAGGCTCCTTGAATCAGGTTATTCTCAAGATAGAGCATCCCCAAAAGCTCGCCTTGTTTGAGGATTGGGAGACAAAGGAGCCTTTGCCAACGATCCGCACAATGAAACCCTAGGAAGCCGCTTGGAGATTTTGCAGGTGTTGTGTTCGCAAGCGGCGATTTCTCTGGAAAATGCCCGTCTTTACCAAACCTTGCAAAACTCAGAATTGCGGGAACGCCAGAAAGCAACCCAACTGGAAACGTCTTTGCGAGATTTAGAAGAGGCGCAATTGCAACTGGTACAAAGCGAGAAAATGTCTACGCTAGGGCAGCTAGTGGCAGGAATTGCTCATGAAATCAATAATCCGGTGGGATTTATTTCGGGCAATTTAAAGTACGCTTCGGAATATATCGAGCAATTGTTGGAACTGTTGCAACTCTACCAAGAACAGTTTCCTCAGCCCGGACAGGATATTGTGGATTTATGCGAAGAGATTGAGATTGATTACTTGGCGGAGGATTTGCCAAAACTGATTTCTTCGATGACGGAGGGAACGGAACGCATCTATCAAATTAGTGCCTCGCTGCGAACGTTTTCGCGGGCGGATACAACCCATAAGGTGGCTTTCGATCTCCACGAGGGGCTAGATAGCACGTTGATGATTCTCAAGCATCGTCTGAAGGCGAATGAGGTGCGCCCTGCGATCGCAATTTTGAAAAATTACGGGTCGCTACCAGAGGTGTATTGCTATCCCGGACAACTCAATCAGGTGTTTATGAATATTATTGCTAATGCAATTGAGGCTATTGATGAATTTTGCGAAACGCGAACCTACGACCAAAATCATACCCATCCCAGCGCGATCTCCATCAGCACGACTCTCTCGCAGCCGGAAACCGCTTCGCTCAAGTCCTATGTCACCATTCGGATTCAGGATAATGGGCCGGGGATGAACCCCGAAGTCTTGCAAAAAATCTTCGATCGTTTGTTTACAACAAAAGCTGTAGGAACGGGGACAGGTTTGGGCTTATCTATTTCTCGCCAAATTGTTGAGGAACGTCACGGCGGGCGTTTGCGGTGTCTCTCTGCACCAGGACAAGGGGCTGAATTTTTAATTGATTTACCGCTAGCTTAGTGGTTTGCACCGTTCTTCTTTTGGGGGATAAGTATAAAATAATGCTGCATTCTGACGAGAGCAGACGGAAAACGCTTGCGTCACTTCGATCGTAAGTTTTGTAGGGCAAACGCGTTATAAACTCAACAATTCTGCAATAATTTAAGGCGTTTAATCACAGGATGGCGCTCGCGCGGACTGGCTCAATCAGGCTCATGTTTTACGACCTCTTAATTTCCGTATAAATACGATTGTCGAAAACTGGGTTAAAATCGCACAATTGAACGGAATTCATCCTCAATTTCTTCATCAAGAAAGCATCTATCTATGGATAGAAAAATTAATCGTTTTTGGGTTTTTGTGTTCAGTTGTAGTGCAGCAGGCGTTCTCCTAGGCGCAGCTTCAAGTCAAGCCGAGATTAACCAATGCTTTACGGCCGTTCAACCGAGCAGTAAATGTTTAACCCAAGACCCCACGCTGAAAACCTTAGAAGGAATGAGTGTCGGCTTGCTCGCAGGGGCGGGTGCAGCAGTGGGCGTTACCTGGCAAATGTTTTCCACCAAAGAGTAGCCCTATAGACAAAGAGGAGCGATGCTCTTTCATCGCCCCCACAATTGTTAGATTCAGTTGTCTCATCCGCGTGAACTCTACAATTGAGGATTAAGCTGTACGGCGAGTCAACAAGCCCCAAATAAAGATCAGCAACATAGCGCCTAACACTGCAAAAATAATGCTAGGAATGCTGAGAACGCCTGCGGCTGCGGCTCCACCTGTTCCTAAGAAGGTTTGTCCTAACCAACCGCCAAGTAGCGCGCCAAGAACCCCTAAACCAATCGTTGCGATAATTCCGCCACCTTGATGACCGGGGTAGATGAGTTTTGCTAAAGCACCTGCAATTAAACCAAGAACTAACCAAGCAATAATATCCATATCTGTCTCCTGTAATTAGGTTTTTCTTTTGTGTGTTTGAATCTGTTCGCTCTAACAATTTAAGAATATCAATCCTGCACTCGCAAACCTATCTATCAAACGAAATAACCTCAAGTCTATCCCAGAGTTGATTGTCGCTTCAGCTTTTGTCCCGATCCGTTGCAATGACGTGCAGATCGATATTTGCCAGCGATCGCATTAACTTCTCAATAAACGAACCTTGCAGCAAAAGCTGCCAGCGAGAACGCCCGGTTGTACCGACAACTACTTGAGTCGCGCGGTACTGCGTCGCCACCTGGGCGATCGCCTTCACCACATCCACCCGATCGAGTCGAATAAATTTGCCTTCAAATTCCCCTGTCAACCGTTCGCAATTCTCGATATGCAGGGTTTCAGCCCTCGTCAAAAAGCGATCGGGATTTGCCACAAACACTACAAACAAAGGGGCATTCATATAACTAGCAAGTCGCGCCCCTCGCCGCAATAATTGCAAAGAGTTGGGATAAGTCGAAACGCACACTAACACCCGTTCTTGAATATTGCAGACTTCTCCAGCAGGCGTAGTGGCGATCGCCATTTCTTCGAGATTATCTGCCACCTCGCGCAGGGCTAACTCTCGCAGCGCCACTAAATGACGGCGCTGAAAGAAATGAGTTAAGGCTTGTTGAATTTTATGAGGCGCGTAAATCTTACCCTCGCGCAATCTTTCCTCAAGGGTTTCTGGAGTCACATCAACCACAACCACTTCGTCGGCTTCATCTAAAACCCGATCGGGAATGCGTTCGCGCACCACCACCCCTGTAATCCGCGCGACAATATCATTGAGACTTTCTAGGTGTTGAATATTAACCGTAGAGTAGACATCAATTCCTGCATCTAAAATTGCTTCTACATCTTGATATCGCTTTTCGCGCCCATCGCCAGGAATATTGGTGTGCGCCAATTCATCGACTAAAACCAGTTGGGGTTGACGGTTCAGGATGGCATTCACATCCATCTCTGTTAAAGACTTTTCCCCGCGAATCATTTCTTTTCTGGGAATAATTTCTAAGCCTTCTGCTTTCTCTGCGGTTTCCTTACGCCCGTGCGTTTCTAGCAAACCAATTGCCACATCAATTCCTTCTTGTTTAAGGAGATGAGCTTCCTCAAGCATCTTAAACGTTTTACCCACACCCGGAGCCATTCCAATGAAGATTTTATGCTTACCCCGTCGCGAAGTCAGGTAGGTTGCGTTGTTAATCATAAAAATTGACCCATATACAAGGTTGGGGAGAAAGATAGATAAAATGCGATCGCCTCTATGTGGGGAGGTTGGGGAGAAAGATAGAAAAACCCAACCTCTGAAAGCGGTTCTAACGGAGGCGATCCAACGCTAAATTCAATCGCAAAACATTGACCCCAGGTTCGCCAAAGATTCCTAAAAATCGACCTTCTGTATACTCCTCAATCAAAGAAGCTAGTTGATTGGGGGGCAGATTTCGGGCTTGGGAAATTCGATTGATTTGTCCGATCGCAGCATCCGGGCTAATATGCGGATCTAAACCCGATCCCGAAGTAGAGATCAAATCCGCAGTGGGTTGAACTTGAGCCGCCTCTAAGCGCTGGATATCGGCTTGTACGCGTTCAATCAATGCTGGGTTGCTAGGGGCTAAGTTACTGGCTCCAGACAGCCCTGTGGGAGCGGCTGCGGCTGTTTCGCTGTAAGCGATCGCGGAAGGGCGACTCCAAAAGTAGTTATCAGCCTGAAAAGTCTGTCCAATCAATGCCGATCCAATAATTTGTCCTTGGTCGTTTTGAATTAAACTACCATTGGCTTGATAGGGCAGTAAAAAGCCAAGCCCAATGATGATGAACGGATAAATCAAAGCGGTCAAAATCCAAAACACCAGAGTGGCTTTAAGACCGATTAAAAATTCTCTCATGGTAAAAAATCCTGACTTTGTTAAAATCGTTCGGGTTGAAAAATCACAACCCATAAATAAATCGATAGCCCCAAAACAATTAACCCCAAAAATCCCAAGGCATAGGCAGCGCGCCGCGTCACTTCATCGCCCGTTGCCGCGTAGACAACAGGCGCGATCGCCCCATTCAAGCACATCGCCAAAAACAGTTGAAGTGCAACGGATTTGGGCTTGCGGAGTTCTCGAAAATTCAATAACTTCATGGTTGAGTTCGCCTCCAAGATTTACGCTAGTCCTACAGATGCAATCAAGACATCGAGTAACTTAATGGCAATAAAAGGCGCGATCGCACCTCCCAAGCCGTAGATCAAAATATTGCGCTGAAGTAACTGATTAGCGCTTAACGGTCTAAACTTGACTCCTTTTAACGCCAAGGGAATCAACGCCGGAATAATCAAAGCGTTATAAAGCAGAGCTGATAACACCGCCGATTGGGCGCTAGCAAGACCCATAACATTGAGACTGCCAATCCCCACCCCGGCAAACATCGCGGGTAAAATCGCGAAATACTTGGCGATATCATTCGCTAGCGAAAACGTCGTTAAAGCCCCGCGAGTAATCAACAACTGCTTGCCAATCGTCACCAAATCGATCAGCTTCGTGGGGTCAGAATCCAAATCCACCATATTCGCCGCTTCCTTCGCCGCCTGAGTCCCCGAATTCATCGCTAACCCGACATTGGCTTGGGCTAAAGCCGGGGCGTCATTAGTGCCATCCCCCGTCATTGCAACTAACTTCCCTTGGGCTTGTTCGTCCTTAATCGCCTGAATCTTGTCCTCTGGAGTCGCTTCGGCAATAAAATCATCCACCCCGGCTTCTTTGGCAATCACTCGCGCCGTAATCCGGTTATCTCCCGTCAGCATCACCGTCCGAACCCCCATGCGGCGTAACTGATCGAACCGTTCGCGCATTCCCGGCTTAATCATGTCCTTAAGATAAATCACCCCATAAATTTCGCTTTCATAGGCAATAGCCAACGGCGTTCCCCCCAGATGGGAGACGCGTTCGTAAGCAGCATCCAATTCTGGACATAACTGCCCGCCCCGGGAACGGACAAACCCCTTAATCGCATCCACCGCCCCTTTGCGAACCTCTCCCCCATCCGGTAAATTCGTTCCACTCATCCGCGTTCTCGCGGAAAACTCCACCCCTTCGGCGGCATTTCTGCCAAAATTTAACTGAGCATCCATCTTTTCTGCCAAGCGGACAATAGACTTCCCCTCTGGCGTTTGGTCAAAAATACTGGCTGCTAGCGCCACATTCGCCACCTCTTGCAGCGAATAACCGTTAACGGGGATAAACTCCTCCGCCAAGCGGTTCCCTAGAGTAATAGTTCCTGTCTTATCTAAAACGAGGGTATTCACATCTCCGCAGGCTTCCACCGCCCGCCCTGAAGTCGCCACCACATTAAACTGGGCAACCCTATCCATCCCCGCAATCCCAATAGCACTCAGCAATCCGCCAATCGTTGTCGGAATTAGCGCCACCAGCAAGGCAATCAGAACCACCACCCCCACCGGGTTTTGCACGTACTCGGCAAACGGGGGTAAAGTGGCTACCACAATTAAGAAAACTTGAGTTAATACGGCCAAGAGAACCGTTAGGGCAATTTCATTCGGGGTTTTTGTTCTTTGGGCCCCTTCGACTAAAGCAATCATCCGGTCGAGGAATCCTTTTCCGGGGTCTGCGGTTACGCGAATCACCAATTCATCGGAGACAATGCGCGTTCCCCCCGTCACGGAACTGGCCATATCGGAACCCGGTTCTTTTAAAACCGGGGCCGACTCTCCAGTAATGGCTGACTCGTCAACTGAAGCAACCCCATCGATGACTTCTCCATCAACGGGAATCATCTCACCCGCGACGACTTTAATCAGGTCGCCTTGACGGAGTTCTGT
>JAAHGE010000327.1 GCA_010672635.1 Desertifilum sp. SIO1I2
TCGGTTTAGTCATGGCGGCGGACTCCCGCACCAATGCAGGTGTTGATTATATTTCAACCTATCGCAAGCTATTTGATTTTTCTTTACCGGGCGAACGCGTCATTTTAATGTGTACTTCGGGTAACTTATCCATTACCCAAGCGGTCGTTTCTGGACTTCGCAAAGATATTAAAGTTCAAAGCGATATCAACCTGCATACCCTACCCAACCTGTACGAAATTGCCCGTCATATTGGCAGTAAAACCCGACAAATCTTAGATCAAGACCGAGTTTGGCTGCAAAATGATGGCATTGATTTTACTTGTAATTTCCTGATTGGGGGACAAGTTAAAGGCGAAGATCCAGAACTCTATCTCGTTTATAGTCAAGGGAACTGCATTCAAGCTACCGCAGAAACGCCCTTTTTACAAATTGGCGAAACCAAGTATGGCAAGCCCATTTTAGACCGGATTCTCACCTTTCAAACATCCGTAGAAGCCGCTGCCAAATGCGCCTTAGTTTCCATTGACTCTACAATGAAATCGAATATTTCGGTAGGGCCGCCCATTACCCTAATGATGTACCACGCCAACAGTTTTGTCGTGCAGAATCAGCTAGAGTTGCCACTGGGCGATCCCTACTTAGCGAAGATTCGCAAACTGTGGGGAGCATCCATTAATCAAGCTTTTGAAAGTATGCCGGATATTGAGTGGAAGCGCGATTTATCGCCGGGTGACGAACAGATAGAAATTGACTAAACCCAGACCGGCATTTCTGGGTCTGTGAGGGAACGCAAGCGCCGATAGGTTCCCTTTAGGGATGAGGGCAAAGGACAGAATGCGCCTTACTTTTTAAAGAAAGTGTTAAAAATCTCCTGGGCGACAGGAACCGCATTCACCCCGCCAAAGCCGCCATTTTCCACCACAACTGCGATCGCAATTTCGGGATTCGTCGCCGGCCCATAGGCAACATACAGCGCGTGGGAAGGCTGTCCCACCACCTCCGAAGTCCCCGTCTTACCCGCAGTTAGCGGAATCGAACCATCATTTAACCGGCGGGCCGTTCCCTGTTGAACCACCGCAACCAAACCCGACTGAATCGCCTTAATCGTTTCGGGAGCAGCCCCCGTGGGTTCTGGCTTCGTCGCTGGCGTATTGGTTTGCGACGCCAGCAAGTGCGGTTTCACCCGCATTCCCCCATTGGCAATACTGGCCGTCATCACCGCCAACTCTAAGGGGGACGCCAAAACCAGCCCCTGACCGATGGACATACTTACCGTATCCCCCGCATACCAGGGTTCGCCAAACAGCACTAACTTTTCCTCCTCTGTGGGAACCATCCCATAGTTACCGCCCTCAAGTCCCAGCAAGTTTAAATCCGTAGTTTTGCCAATCCCCAGGTTTTTTGCCCATTTTGAAACCTGTTCGACACCCGCTTGCATTCCCACTTGATAGAAGAAAGTATTGCTACTGTAAGCCAGCGCTTCTCGGAAACCAATCACCCCATAACTGCCGCTGTGTTCGTTAAACTGAATGCCACCCACCGTAATGTAAGCAGAAGTCATCAAGGTGGAATGGGGAGAGAACTTACCCGACTCCATCCCCGCCGCCGAGGTGACAATTTTAAACGTACTTCCGGGGGGATACCCTTGCAGCGCCCGGTTCAAAAATGGGTTTTCCTGACTTTGCAGATATTCCCATTCTGAATCTGTCACCCGTCGGGTAAACACATTGGGGTCGAACGTCGGCCCGCTAGCCATTGCCAGCACCCCTCCTGTTTTGACATCTAGCACCACCACCGCGCCGCGACGGTTGCCTAATGCCCGTTCTGCTGCTTTCTGTAAGTCTAAATCCAGCGTCAGTTGCACTGGCGCTCCTGCCTTAGAAGGACGCACCCCCAACTCGCGCAACTCTTGACCGAGGGCATCCACTTCCACCAGTCGCCCGCCCCAAACGCCTTCAAGCTGGTCGTTAACGAAGCGTTCGATCCCCATTTTGCCCACAACCATCCCCATCGGGTATTCGGGCTTGGCTTTGAGTTCGTCGAGGGTTGCCTCGCCAATATAGCCAAGAACGTGACTGGCCAGGGAGCCGTGGGGATAGTTGCGATTTGATTCGGCGCGGACTTCTACCCCCGGTAACATGGGCATCGATTCTTCGAGGGCGACAAATTCTTCTGATTTTAAGTCGCGGCGAATGCGGATGGGCAGAGCCGACTTATAGCCGCTTTGCTCTAATTTTTTGAGAATTTCTGTTGCAGGCAAATTGAGTAGCGCGGCTAGCCGGGGAATTGAGTCTTGCCATTGTTCTGGGGTTTGCTCTCGCGGCCACAGATAGACGGAACGAGAGAGGCGGTTAGCCGCTAGCACGCGTCCTTTGCGGTCGAGGATATTACCGCGTTCGGATGCGACTGGAATCTGACGGATGCGGTTGAGTTCGGCCCGGTGGCGATGATATCGACCTTGGACAAGCTGGAGTTGTGCGAGGCGATAGCCATAGCCGATAAACACGCTGCTAATGAGCAGCATAACGGCTAAGGTGCGGTGGAAGCGGATGCCGGGTTGTTCGGAGGGGCGGGTGTCAGTTTGAAAAAAAAGTCCGTTAGCCATAGTTGGGGTTGACTGGTGGAAGGCGGTTACTCGGTTTAGTCAGGGCGGGCCGGAGTTCTTCTTAGGTGGAAGCGAACCCGGTTTGGAGGCAACATTTTTTAAACGTGCAGTTTCCCTGAAGATGGGTCTGCCAATGAGGGGAACACAAGAAACTCTATTGCCAAGCGTTCGGGTGGGGCAAAAATCCTTGACAAGGAGTGCTAAAAGGGTTAAGAAATTTCAGGCTATTCATGAGGGTTTGCTGTGCGGACAACCCTCTGGGTGCAGATGCCTTTATGAAATTCCCCAAACCATTTTGCTTTATCCGGAAAATTTTGCCGTTTGTTCTTCAAATCTCCAGGCAGATTCAAAGAAGTCTCGTTCGCACAATAGGGCATAACGATAGGTTGAATGAACGGTGAAATGGGGTTCAAGGAAGTCGCGATTCACTAAGTTCTCAAGCTGTCGGGCGAGGCGTTCAAATTCTGCACTGCTATACGTTGTAATCCAATCGATATAAGCACTTTCTGGGTTAGCAATTTTCGATAATTCTTGCCCTAAAAAGGCGTAGAGTCGCATACAAGGGGACATGGCAACTGCGGTGAGACTACTCTGGCTACTCCAACTCGTTGCTAAAAGAAAGTCGGTGTAGCGCCGGGTTGCGGCAGTAGGTTCGACGGTTTGTAGATGAACTCCCCATGTTTGAGCGTAGGTATAATGCAACTTGAGTTCGTCTAAAACGCCTGCGGCAAGGGCGTGAAAGGTGGTAAATCCTTCCCAGTCGGGAGATTTGGCCGCAGCAATGCTATAAGCACGCGCAAAGGATTCTAGGAAAAATGCATCCTGACCCACATAGTGGGCAAAGATTGATTTGGGAAGCGTCCCGTCGGCGATCGCCCTCACGAACGGATGCTGCAAACAGGCTTGCGCGATGTCGTGATGAGCTTGCCACAAAATCTCAGAAACACTCATGATTAGGGGCGACGATGTAAACAGGGAACCGAACCAGGTGTGTGAGGAGGTGATGAAATTTCCGGAGAATTTCTTCGGGAATCGCAGGAATTATACTCTAGCTAGACTGAATTTCGATAGACTAACAATGTCTGTTGAACAGAGAGATTAGTTATTTTTACTCAATTTATCTTCACAGGCGTCAAAGATTTAGCACAATAAAGGAAAGATAAAGAATTTCACCTTCTGGCGAATTCACTGACAAGGAGGACTAAAGATGGTAGCGCTCGCCGATCAACAGCAAAAACGACTGACCATCAGCGTTGCAGAGATTGCCACCGAAACGACTGCGATTCGTTCGCTCGATTGGGATCGCGATCGCTTTGATATTGAATTTGGTCTGCAAAACGGGACGACATATAACTCCTACATTATTCGCGGCGAGAAAACTGCTTTAGTTGATACTTCCCACGCGAAATTTCAAAAGCTTTATTTCGACACATTAACCGGACTCATCGATCCCCGGACGATCGATTATCTGATTATTAGCCACACCGAACCCGATCACAGCGGTTTGGTGAAAGATTTCTTGGAACTCGCCCCCCAAGCGGTGGTTGTCGCCGCTAAAGTCGCTATTCAGTTTCTAGAGAATTTGGTGCATCGTCCCTTTGAACGCCTGCAAGTCAAAAATGGCGATCGCTTAGACTTAGGTAACGGTCACGTCCTCGAATTTGTCTCCGCCCCCAACCTACACTGGCCCGATACGATCTTTACCTACGACAGCAAAACCCAAACGCTGTTCACCTGCGATGCTTTTGGGATGCATTATTGCTCCGATAGCACCTACGATGAAGATTTAGCGGCGATTGAACCCGATTATCGCTTTTATTACGAATGTCTGATGGCCCCGAATGCTCGTTCGGTACTTTCGGCCATGAAGCGGATGGACGCCCTAGGCGAGATTACCACGATCGCCACCGGACATGGCCCCTTGCTGCGGCATAATTTAGGCGAACTGACTGGACGCTATCGCACCTGGAGTCAGGAACAGGCTAAAGCAGAAACCACCGCCACCGTCTTTTATATTTCAGGATACGGGTATAGCGATCGCCTCTCTCAAGCCATTGCTCGCGGGATTGCCAAAACTGGCGTTAACGTGGAAATGGTAGACCTGCGCTCCACCGATCCGCAAGAAGTCCGGGAAATGGTGGAAATGTCCGCCGGGTTAGTTATCGGCGCACCTCCCCTTTCTGGTGCAGTGGGAACCCAAGCTGAAACCGCCATTAGTACAATTTTAGCCGCAGCCAATAGCAAGCAATCCGTCGGTTTGTTTGAATCCGGCGGTGGCGATGACCAATCGATTTATCCCCTGCGAAACAAATTCAAAGAACTGGGATTAAAAGAAGCCTTCCCCGCCATCCTGGTGAAAGAAACCCCCAACGACGCCACCTATCAACTCTGCGACGAAGCCGGAACCGACTTAGGACAATGGCTAGCACGGGCTAAAACCATCAAACAGATGAAATCCCTTGATAGCGATTTAGATAAGGCCCTAGGACGCCTGAGTGGCGGCTTGTACGTGATTACTGCCCGTAAAGGTGAAGTCACCGGGGCGATGTTAGCCTCCTGGGTGGCGCAAGCTAGCTTCAAACCCTTGGGAATTTCGATCGCAGTGGCTAAGGATCGGGCTATTGAATCCTTAATGCACGTTGGCGATACTTTTGTCCTCAACGTTCTGGCGGAAGATAACTATCAAGCTTTGATGAAACACTTCCTCAAGCGCTTTCCCCCTGGTGCGGATCGATTTGCGGATGTCAAAACTCAACCGGCGAGTAATGGTAGCGCCATCTTGACTGATGCTGTGGCTTATGTTGAGTGTACGGTGTCGAGTCGGATGGAATGCAGCGATCACTGGATTGTCTACGCCAGTGTAGAAAGCGGTCGAGTCAGCGATCTCGACGCTTTACCCGCCGTTCACCATCGTAAGGTGGGGAATCACTACTAGAGTGCTGAGTGCTGAGTGCTGAGTGCTGAGTGAGAAGAGGGTGGGGAGGTGGGGGGAAGTTAGAGTGCTGAGTGCTGAGTAAGAGGGTAGGGGGATGGGGAGTTGGGGGGAAGAAAGTCAATCAGCTATTGTTCTCGATACCTACTTAAAACTCAGCACTCAGAAACACTCAGTACGCTGCTTCATACCGCTGAACCGCGCAACAGCACTGTCAACTCAATACTTTATCCCCCGCGTTACACTCAGCACTCAGCACATCGCTACTTGGTGTGCAAGCTACAGCACTGTCAACTCAACACTTCATTCCCACTTTACACTCAGCACTTAGAAATATGTTAGAACTCAAAA
>JAAHGE010000328.1 GCA_010672635.1 Desertifilum sp. SIO1I2
TGAACCGATCTCTGTCCGCCAGTGAGGTGTAAAAATGGGGTTGTCAAGTGGTGTGCCATGATGCACTTCGACAACCCCGAACATCTCAATAACTGGCTGGAATCGCCACAACGCAAAGAACTACTAAAATCTAGCGAAAAAGTTATCCAGGCTTATCGGTTTAAATCTTTTACCACAGGCTTAGAAGGATGGTTTTCGCACGAATTAGGGGCCGAACAAGCGGGTTTAGGTCCTCCGGCTTGGAAACAGGTTCTTTCAGTTGTCCTAGGCCTGTATCCAGTTTTAATGATTCAAGCTGCGATCTTTACCGCTTTAGGGATTATGCAGTCTTGGCCGCCCGCCGCGTCAATGGTGGTGAATAACTTAATTACCTCTTCGATTTTAACCTGGGCCGTTATGCCCCTCATTGCTCGCGGGTTGGGGTTCTGGCTGCGTCCTGCCTATCGCAGAGCTTCTGTGCAGGTGGATGTTGTAGGCGCTGGTCTTGTGCTGTTAGCATTGGGGGGAATGGTGGTTCTTTTCGATCGTCTCCCCTGGACTTAATCTCTGTTTTCGGGTCAGTTGGTCAACTGCATTTTAAGACTGGCTATCGTTTGGCTTCACTCTTCAACTCGATAACCAAATTCTGCCACTCGCAGACGATCTTGCCGCCATTTTGGTTTAACTTTAACAAAAAGTTCTAAATAGACTTTCCCGGCAATCAATTTTTGCATTTGCTCTCGCGCTGCGGTACCAATGGTTTTCAGCATACTCCCTTTTTTACCGATTAAAATGCCTTTTTGGGAGTCTCTCTCGACAATAATGGCAGCATAAACCCGCGTCAGTTCTTCGCCCTCTTCCACTCGTTCGATTTCCACGGCGACGGAATGGGGGACTTCTTCGCGAGTGAGAAGTAAAATTTGCTCGCGAATGAGTTCTCCCATAATAAAGCGTTCGGGTTGATCGGTTACTAAGTCGGGCGGGTAGTAATAGGGTCCTTCCGCTAGCTGTTCGATTAAAGTGGCTTGCAGTCGATCTAAACCTTCTCCGGTCAAGGCTGAAAACTTGACAAATTGCCAATTGTGAGATTGGGCAACTTCTGCGTAGGTCGTATCTAAATCTTCGGTTTCTACGGGCTGTAAGTCTGTCTTATTTAAGCCAAGGACGACGGGAGTTTGGATGTTTTCGAGGAGTTCAACGATATAGCGATCGCCCCCACCCAATTCTACAGAGCTATCGACCACAAACAAGATAGCATCGACAGCCCTAATCGCATTTTTGGCATTTTGTACCAAAACTTTTCCCAGTTGATGGTGCGGTTTATGAATGCCTGGGGTATCAACAATAATTAGCTGGGCTTCTGGAGTCGTGAGAATTCCCCGGAGGCGGTTGCGAGTGGTTTGCGCGACTGGGGAAGTAATTGCAATTTTTTGACCGACTAACTGATTCAAAATTGTAGACTTGCCGACATTGGGACGCCCAATTACACCGATAAAGCCTGACTTAAATCCCGGTGGCGCGATGGGAATGCTAAAATTCCCTGACAAATTTAAAATCTCGTCACCTTCTGGCTCAAATTGTGTACTGATTTGGCGTTCTGTCATTTTGTGTAACGTAAATGTTGCAAAGGGAAAAGAAAAGTTTAATTCAAACTGCAATTCAACGGACTTGTCCCTAATCAAGTTTAATTTACTCCTGGGTTTGCACGAATTGGACTTAAGGAAGAATGGGCGAGATGAAACGAATTGGGATTCTTACAAGTGGCGGAGATTGTGCTGGACTGAATGCTGTGATTCGGGCTGTCGTTTGTCGGGCGGCGGGCGGGTATGGTTGGAAGGTGATGGGAATTCGCCAAGCGACCCAAGGGTTAATGAGCGATCCCCCGCAGATTATGACCCTAGAACCCGATAAGGTCGATCATTTACTAACAATGGGGGGAACGATTCTGGGAACGACGAATAAGGGCGATCCGTTTGCGTTTCCGATGCCCGATGGCACAGTGCGCGATCGCTCTGAAGATATTATCGCGGGTTATCGGCAACTCGGATTAGATGCCATCATCGGGATTGGCGGCGATGGGAGTCTAGCCATTTTGCGCCGCATTGCTCAACAGGGCGATTTAAATCTGGTTGCCATTCCCAAAACCATCGATAACGATATTGGGATTACCGAAAACTCCATTGGCTTCGATACGGCGGTTAATATTGCCACAGAAGCCTTAGACCGCTTGCACTTTACCGCCGCCAGCCACAGCCGGGTGATGATTCTCGAAGTGATGGGGCGGGATGCGGGTCACATTGCCATTAGCGCCGGAATTGCCGGGGGTGCAGATGTCGTCCTGATTCCAGAAATTGCCTATACCCTAGAGAATGTCTGCCAGCAAATTCAAGAACGGCAATCCCAAGGCAAAAATTACTGTTTAATTGTCGTATCGGAAGCGGTTTGCACTCCCGATGGCGAAACGGTGACGAATACAAATGCGTTAGGTCAATGTCGCTTGGGGGGAATTGGTCAGCACTTGGCCGATCAAATTAGCGCCTGTATCGGTGCAGAAACGCGCGTCACTGTTTTAGGTCATACGCAACGGGGTGGGATTCCTTCACCTTTAGACCGGCTGACGGCTTCGGCGTTTGGGGTCGCTGCTGTTGAGTTAATTGCCGAGGATTTGTACGATCGCATGGTGACATGGCAAAATCGGCAGGTGGTCAGCGTCCCGATTGCAGAAGCGATTTCCTATTATCGCGCGGTCGATCCCAATGGGACGTTAGTCAAAACGGCCAGAGGGCTAGGGATTTGTTTGGGAGATTAAGATTGATGGGATGGGTTAGTCTGGTCTAACCCATTTCCAGTTGGGGATTAACCGCCGCTGACGGGGGGAACTAAGACGACTTCATCGCCGTTTTGCAGGAGGGTATCGGGTTCAACAAATTGCAGATTAATGCCAAAGCGAGTCAATTCTCGCCATTTCTCTAATTCAGGGTGTTCGGCAATCAAGTCATCTAACACAGCGCTAACGGCAGTTTCACCCGGAAACTGTCGCACTAGCTCAGAAACGCCGTAGGCTTCTTGATAAGCTGCAAATAGCTTAATAGTGACGCGAACTGTAGATTCAGGCATGGAAATTTAGCAGGCAGATTCAACAGGGGATGACAGTATTATTACCTAGTTCTTATGGCTCAACCGTAAAGAAATTCGTCTGTTTCTTCTGGCATAAGTTACTGTTAAGCCACGTATCCGCAAAATCATTCAATCAACAGAACCCGTTGGGGGTTACAGAACTTAAAATTTGGCTATAGTAGACGAAGAAATATAACGTTAGATAGTCGATTATGAGTGTTAAACTCGCCCAAGTTTCTACGGCTGCAAAACTTGCAGGACAAACAGTAGGAGCAAGGGCACTTAAGCAAGTTCTGGAAACCATTGACGCCGACAGTTGCCCTCATCGGTTCAATTTTCACATGCATACCACCTGTTCGGATGGTCGCTTGCACCCCGAACGCCTAATGGAACAGGCGATCGCGATCGGTCTGCAAGGTCTGACCATCACCGACCATCATACGGTAGAGGGTTACTCGATTGCCAAGCAGTGGTTAGAAGCATGGCAAAACCAACACCCCCAGCATCCCATCCCTCGTTTGTGGAGTGGAGTAGAGATTAATGCCAATTTATTAGGTACAGAAGTTCATATTCTGGGCTATGCGTTCGATCCGCAGCATCCTAGCCTTCAACCCTATCTGCAAAAACACGCGGCTACAGGCGATGCCTATCAAGCCGCAAGTGTCATTTCAGCGATTCATCAAGCGGGTGGGTTAGCCGTTCTCGCGCACCCAGCTCGCTATCGTTGTTCTGCAACAGAGTTAATTCCCGAAGCTGTTCGTTGGGGAATTGATGGAGTAGAAGCCTATTATGCTTATAGCAACCCCAATCCCTGGAAACCGAGTCCAAAACAAACTCAACAAGTCATTCAGTTGAGCCAAATTTATGGTTTATTGCAGACTTGTGGAACCGACACGCATGGTACAAGCTTGCTCCAAAGAATGTGAAGCCGATGCCTGACGAGAGGGAATTAGGGCATAGAAGCGCTTTGCAACGTCATAAACACAACCACTGCTGCACTCATCAAGACAAGCAAAGCAGCTAAGGAAATAGACTGACCGAGGTGTTGAGAGGAGCGAGTAACTTTCATGGCTATGAAGTCAGGAATTTATGAGAAATGAGTTAACTCAACCTATCAAAATTTTGAGGTTGTCATAGATTTATGACAGTTAATCCATAAAACTCAATATTCCTTAAGACATTGAGCGATCGCGCCACCTCAGTGCAGTCTTGTCTACACAAAGTAGCAAAACTATTTAGTTAGACCATGTTCTAAGGCAAAGCGCACTAACTCAGTGCGGCTATTAGTACCCGTTTTGACAAACAAGCGCGAGACATACTTTTCCACATTGCGAACGCTTGTAGAAAGGCGTCGGGCAATTTCTTTATTCATCAGTCCTTCCGAAACAAGGTCTAAAACGCTTTGTTCCCTAGGCGTAAAATCGACCTGAAGGGGAGACGGCGTTTGAGTAATTCCGCCCGTTTTTTGAATCATGCCGCGAATTTCGGCAATTTGGCGGGCAATATCATCGAGTTCGGTATTACCTCCAGAGGTGGCTGCACGCCGTTCTAAAAGGTTTTTGATAATTGCCTCTAATTCTTCAGGATCGAAGGGTTTGGGCAGGTACGCATCGCACCCAGCTTGATAGCCTTGAATCCGATCCATCGTCATTCCCTTAGCCGTCAGAAAGATGACGGGTAAAGACTTGTAGCGCGAATCTTCTCGCATCTGCTTGAGAAACTGATAGCCATCGACTTGCGGCATCATAATGTCGGTAATCACCAAATCGGGCAATTTTTCCTGCAAGAGTTCCCACCCTTCAATGGCATTACTGGCAGCATGAACCGTAAACCCACTGTCTTCTAAATAGGCTTGCACGGCTTCTCTCAAACCAGGTTCATCATCAACGAGTAACAATTGTGCTGACATCGATTTCCTTAGATAGCGTTGGATGGTTTTCTTTAAAATTTAACGAATTTCTGCAACGGGGAAGGATTTAGAGGTCTTGCAGATGATTGCTCAACGCCACCCACTCCGGAACGCTTAAGTCTTCTGCCCGCGCTTGGGGGTTCAGGTTAAGGACGTTCATCACCTCTAGCAGGCGATCGCTCTCTACAATAGCCTTCAAATTATTGCGGAGCATCTTCCGTTTAGAAGAAAAACCCACCTTCACCAGTTGCGAAAGGCGTTTGGGATTGTCCGCTTGGGGTTCCACCAGACGAGGGCGCAAGCGGACAATCGCCGAATCTACTTTGGGTGGAGGTTCAAATGCCCGCGCCGGAACCGTATAAACATAATCCCCTTGGGCAAGATACTGCACCCGCACTGAAAGCGCCCCAAACGCTGTTGAACCCGCTTGCGCGACTAGGCGTTGGGCCACTTCCTTTTGGACTAATAGCACGATTAACTCATAGGGGTGAGGATTGGGATGCTCAATCGTCCCTAGCAGTTTTTCTAAAATGGGGCCGGTGATGTTGTAGGGAATATTGGCAACCACTTTATTGGGTTTTTGAAAATCGGGAAACGGTTCGAGCAGGGGAGGTAAATCGAGTTCGAGAATATCGCCTTGCAAAAGCAAGAAATTTGGGATTTTACCGAGTTTCTGACCTAATTTTCGGCACAGATCGCGGTCAATTTCAACAGCCGTCACCGCCCCAACTTGGGAGAGTAATTGCCGAGTCAAGATTCCCGTACCGGGACCAATTTCTAAAATGCGATCGCGCTGTTGTAACTCAGAAGCTTGCACGATTTGAGCCAACGCCTAGTCGCGCAAGCGGGTTCAACAGCGTTTGGA
>JAAHGE010000329.1 GCA_010672635.1 Desertifilum sp. SIO1I2
TTGATAACAATCTCATCGATATTGAAGCCGAATCAGAAGATGAAGACGAGGACTGGGATTTTGAAGAAGATGATGAACTTGACGATTAATCGTTGAGCGCTCGCTAAAATCAGAGGAATAAAACCCCTCTGATTTTAAAGGGTCTGTGTTGTAGTTCTAATCAATTGATATTGATTTTCCGATAGGCAATAAAGGGTCTGTCGTAAAGTAGTTGATTCAAGTTGATTCACCCTGAAACAAGGAAGCGGACGCTTGATAGAGCTAGGTTCGTCAATGGGTGCCTCAAACAAAGGGACTGATTGAGGTAAATTTCGATCTAAATAAAGACTAAATACAATTTCCCACTCTTGAGTCGGCTTCTTCCACAATCCTGTGTAGAGACACTGTTTGAGACCACATAGCTTCGGAGTATTGTAATTGATGAAGACTAGCTGACCAACATTCCCAGGAATCACCCAAGCCTGCGCGTTATCGATTAATGATAGTTGTTCTGATGCGGTAGCGTTTGTTTGGTCTATAATGACCTGTTCGAGTATCTCTGGCGTTACAACTTGATTAACAGGTTGCCAAGCTCCGCGAGCCTGTACCGCACATCCCCCTAAACCGAGCAAGCTTGATAAGAGTACAAAGAGCGCAAAACCAACTCTTACGCGATTTGCTAATCGCATTAGCCAACGAGGTGCTTTAATGGGTTCTGACTTGATATCTAGCTTAACGACTGGGGTTTGTTCCTCACCCTCTTGAATCGGGGAAGCGGTTGATTCTAGTTCGTCCATTTGAGCGATTCCCTAAAACTAGGATTGAAAAATCAAACGATACAGAACAATTAAGTTCAGCAGATAAAGCGCTGTTAAAAACAACTGTCTGCCCTTAAGGAAGGAAACATCTACTAAACCCATTCTCTGTACATTCGCAGACCGAGCAGATGATAGGGGCGTACAGACGTTTGTTGCAGTAGAACTTTCGGTTTGCTGATACAAAGCCAAGGCTCTTTGACCGTAGTCGCGCAGGCTAAGACGACCTAGGGCATCGGTTTGGATGCCATCGATTTGACTAAACTGTCCTCCAAAGTGCATCTGCGCGGCTCGTTCAATTAAGCGATCGCCTCTAAAAAGCTGTCCTGTAGTTGGATCGATTTCAGTTGATGCCCGTTCGATATTGCTAGCCAGAGAGGATTGAAAAGCACGCTCTTGGTCGGCGGGTGGAAAATACTGCTCGATCTCGTTTGCTGTTGGGGTTGCACCCTGCTCGAGCCGTCGTAAGAAGTCTCGTCCGCCCGGTCTTTGGGTAATGGTCGCTACTGCAAATTCGTTATAACTCATGAATTGGTACCGACCGAGCGCTCTGCCGCAGTTGCGCCCCCCATCCGCACAGGTATGCACCCCGACTGCCCGATAACCACCACTACCGAGCGATTCGAGATTGGCAATCGCAGAGGCTAAAGCATTGAGGTTGACGGACTGCGGAAATCTTGAAGATTGCAATAAATTGGGGGAATCCAAACAATTAAGTTCAAAGCCGCCCAATTCATTAAATCCAGGCATTCCGCCTCCAGGGGTAGCCAACGTTGGCGTACTCGGCTCATTGGATGGGGTAGCCGTATAATCCAGTTGCCCGACAATCATTGGCGCATTCACCCGTAACGTTAGGAACGGCACCGGGCCAATCATGTAGGGCGTGCAACCTAGCATTCCCTGGCAAACTCGAAAGAATAGGGCAGTGGTGACAGTATCCGTTGTTTCGCTAGGTTCCCAAACGACGACCTTAAACACGTCGCCGAACGGCAAGCGTCCTGTTGGTTCCATGCCACCGTTCACCTGCCCCAGTAAGCCCCTGCCTCCTCGTACTTGTTGGTACTTTCCCGATACCCAATACACCCCTTCAAGCGGTCCTCGTTGGACGCGACCCTCGGTTTCCAGGTCATCAAGTTCGATCGATGCACAATCAATGCGATCTCGAAAACAAGGCACTTCAAACCCTTCTACATCCGAACCTGAAATGGTACGGATCGCTTCCGACTCCGCCGTTCCCCAAATCTTATCGATTCGCATCACCACCTGCGAAGCAATGCTGTCCACCGGATGGGGAAATTGACCCAATGGCACCTGATTTAGACCTGGAATTTCATCAATCAATTGGGTTTCCCAACCTCTGAACTCAGATAGGGTTGCTCTGGTTAATCCCGGTATGGCAGCGATCGCCAATTCAGCTAAATCCACTGCGCCTAACTCTAATTCTCCCAATTCGGGATAACGCTGTATCGCTTCAAATAGGGTCAGTCCGCGCCCCATCCGCCTAGAACCTACCAGATCGCTAACCCAGTGCTGAATCGGAGTCAGCTCGTCTAACGACACGCTTGCTATTGAAGGAATTGCGTCAATTAACTCGTTTAAGGTTTGTTGAGCAATCAGAGGAAAATTGTCTAATCCTAAGGAGGCAAGTTGCTCCCCGGTGATTTGAGAAATTGCCTCAAGGGTTAGCTGTTGCGGTTCAAGGGATGTAATATCGCTTAATGTGAGGAATTGGTCTGGGGTTTGTCCAGCTATCCACGAACGAGAAGTTGCACCCTCAACGAAACTACCGCTTTGATTAACTGCGCCTAAATCGTTAAAGCTTAGTTGACTAATATCAACAGTTTCACCCTCTAACACTTGGGCTTGAGCGGGGAGTGCAAACCCAATTCCCATCAGAACCACTAGGCAAATTGCACAGCACCACCTTAACAGTTGAGTTTTCATGAATTTTGCTCACAACCAATTCAACCACCTAGGATCAGTTGGTCGTCATCGCCATAATCTTGAGCAGATGGGCGATACCTTGAACTCCTATAACCGCTCCTACGAGATTGCTGCGAGTTGGGATCGGCAGGTGATTCGGAGTAGGGGTTGTCATGAATATCAACTTCAAATAGATTGCCACCGCTCTCATAGGGATTGCGTTGTCCAACTGTTGAGAAAGCGGTATTCCCGGCTCCTAGGGCGGTATTTGCAGTGCCGCTATCAGTGGTTTCACTATACCCAGAATTCCCATAGGGGTTGCTACCAAAAATGTCATTAGTTTGTTGAGTTCCCCAAGCATCATCTTCCTGATGATGATGATGATTAAGTTCTCCCCAAGCTGAAGCCTTTGAGTCATTGTTCAGTGATTGATATTCTGACGGTTCCATACCAATGGCCTGTGTTTTCGTGCAAATCGTTTTCAGTCTAATTAAAAGCATTTTGACCGATAACCCATCTGACGATAGAAACCCAATAGTCTATCTGGCGATAGACTATCCGGAGCAATTCGCGGTTAGCATCGGTAGTTCTCTCAAAGAGTGCCCAATCGGGCTGACGATTGGATATTCTCTGAAAAACTAAGAGGCTGGAAAGCCAATAATTAAGGGGAGGACAGTTCTGCTCTTGCTGCGATCGCCCTACTGCACTCTTGTGACATTCAACCTGCGTTAAAGCCTAAAAATTAGCTGTAGCGTGAAGTTCTAACCCGGTTCAGTATCGATTGCTATCCAACTCCCTCGCTCAGGACACAATCGGTGTTTAATCTTTTTAAGTAAGTTCTTTGGCAGAACGCGATGAAGTGGTGTAGATCGGTCTTATTGATTTTCTTAGGAGTGGTAACACTGACGATTAATCGTCAACAAAGCGCTCAGACTCAAGAAATTGTTCAATCTGAAAGGACTCATAGTTTAGTCCAAAATGCTCTCCCTGCTTTTGTTTCCCTGGAGACACAAGTTGTCGTAGAACAGCTAAATTCTCAATGTCGCCAAACAGGACATATGGAGACTGTGCGTGCAGTCGCCATCACACCAGATGGAAAAACGGCAGTTACTGGAGGTGATGATGCCACAATTCGAGTATGGGAGTTGAAAACTGGGCGCGAACGCCAACTCTTATTCGGACATACCTCAAGCATTGAGGTGCTACAAGTGAGTTCCGATGGTACGCGGGTGTTTAGTGGGAGTCGGGACGGAACCGTTAGAGTCTGGAATTTAGAAACGGGTCAACTCGTTTATACTTTTGAACATCCCCCTAAAAGTTACTTGCTTGGGAGGCTCGCGATTCGCTCTCGCGACCCTGCGGGAATCGCAGGAGTTAACTCTCGACCCGTTCCAATTGAAGCGATCGCCGTTTCTCCCGATGTTCAAACTCTGCTCAGTAGCGACGGTTTTGGCAACCTCAAGATTTGGGATTTAACAACAGGTCAAGAACGCTCCACCCTCGGAAAACTCAAGGTCGAGGCTTTCCAAAAGTCTCAGGTATTGGAGTTAAAGTTTACCCCAGATGGGCGATCGCTGTTAATCGGTAGCCTGGAAAGAAGTCTCGAACAAGATAGCGTTTCAACGCATTTCCCCCAAGACCCCATCCTGGCTCTAATACAGAAGTATCAAAGTAGCGGACAGGATGTTATCTCAGTAAGCCGTTGGGATATTGTTACAGGGCAACAGATTAGGACTCTCGAAGGGATTCCACTCAGACCCTTCAGAGGAAGTATTAATTGGGCAGCCGGTTATCCATTGTCTAATCGAGAGAGATATTCGATCGCCGCCACAGCAATCGTTAGTCCAGATGGGAAGTACGTCGTAGCCGAAACTGAAGAGGGGCTAGTTGTTCAAGATTTAGAAACAGGTGACTCAAGACAACTGATTGTCAATCCATTTGCCTCATCAAGTCTCAGTATCAGCCGGGATAGCCAAACTTTAATCGCGGCCAATCATCAGACCATTACAACCTGGAATCTACAAACCGGTCAAGTGTTGCAGGTCTTTCACCCGCCAAAAACGGTTCATCGTTTACAACTGTCTGATAACTTCTTGAATAGTCGTGCTGTGGCTATTTCTGCCGATGGAAAAACTGCCGTTAGTGGGGGCGAATTTGGTCATCTCAGCCTCTGGGATTTGAGCGCGGGACAGCTAAATCGCCAACTGAGTCCACCCCATCGTGAAGTTCGAGATGTCCAAGTTAGCGCTGACGGAAACACAATCGTGGCGCTGCTGCATGGTGATGACGTGCTGGTTAAACGTTGGGATTTGGCAACAGGACACGAGCAAATTCTCTCGATTCGCGATGGCGATCGCGACGATCTCGCTCGTCATATTACAATTGCTGTTTCTCCCAATGGTAAAACCCTCGTTACGGGACACGCTGACGGCTCGGCAAAAGTCTGGAATGCGGTAACGGGACAGAAACTCTTAACCCTTAAAAGCGAGCGAAATTCGGGGTTTGCAAAGGTAGCCATCAGCCCTGACGGGAAAACGCTAGTCAAAGGGATGAGTCATGGGGGATTGGAGTTTTGGGATTTACAAACAGCAGCAGCAATGAGTATTCTCGAAACGAAGAACAATAGCGTGTCTGGAGTAGCAATTAGCGCCGATAGCCAAACCGTTGCTACCTTTGATAACTTTGGCTCGGTGATGGCGCTATGGGATATCCAGACAGGACAACAACTGTGGACTCTCAAACCGGAGAACTGGCTCAACTCCATTGCCATCAGTCCAAATAATCGCTGGTTGGTGGGAGGGGACCAGATGGGTAGAGTTACGCTTTGGGATTTGCAGACAACAGAAGAACTCCGCACGTTTAATGTTACTCAATCAGCCGTGCATTCTTTAGCGATTTTGCCCGATGGCAAAACGCTGGTGGTTGGCAGTGGCGATCGCTTTATTCGACTGTGGGATTTAAATGCCGGTCAACAACTACAGGTTTTAGACACCAGCCAACCCGCGCCAATTGTTATGCGGTCGGGTTTTTCTCTAATGTTTAATCCGGGATCGGTATTGTTTAGGTTAACTCAACAAGACTCTGGCTCATTACTAAAACTGTGGCAAACGGTCACAGCTTTGGCAATCAGTCGAGATGGCAAAACCC
>JAAHGE010000033.1 GCA_010672635.1 Desertifilum sp. SIO1I2
CCAGGGAAACAAGATTGGGTTCTATCAACGCCAGGTTGTCTGATTTGCCTGCAAGCCTCGAAGGAAAAGGAAGCGATCGCTTGGCTCGATCGGCTGTTGAATCCATTATCCGCTCAAAACTATCGGATCGTGCGGATGAGTTTTGAATTTGCCGATCCGCAAGCTCATTTCTTTAATCTCAATCAATTTCTGCGCTGGTTTTGTCTGAACCTGATTCGGGAGTTGAGTTTACCTAACCAGTTAGAGGAGGGTTGGGATGAAGAATGCCTTGGGGCAAAGGTTAGCTGTACTACTTACTTAGAAGAGTACGTATTCCCCCAGATTAATGAGCCTCTAATTTTATACCTGAGCGATCTAGACTTGCTGTTTCCCTATCGGGAAGTCTGCGAAGACTTTTTAGGATTGTTACGTTCTTGGTATGAAAAAACAAGAAATCGTCCCCTTTGGAGAAAATTAAGGTTACTGCTCGTGCAAGGAAGCGATCGACCGATGAATCTGAATCTCCCCATTAATCAATCTCCATTTCAGGTTGGATGTTCGCTGAAACTACCAGAATTTTCATAAAATTGAGCCAGCAAGCGAGCGTATTATCAAGGAGATCAAGAAGTGAAAGTTGCACTCTCGTCTTTAGGTTTAATTGCCAGCGCTCTTCTATTTGGCTTAATGGGAGTAAACTGGCGAAGCGCGATCGCTCAAAATACGGTAATCTATTCGCCTAGCGCCCCCCCGCGCGGTATCGATCCTTTACCCCAAGAACGCAACCGTCAAGAGTTGCAGGGTTTAACCAATGATTATCGGGTTGGGGCTTTGCAACGCGATATTGATGGGAATCTTTGGGTCGGATCGTGGTTGGGGTTAGCCCGCATCGATCCGAATACGGGTAATATTCTGTCGCGGGTGAGCTTACCCAATATTGCGATCGGCGGTTTAGTGCAAGATCGAGTGGGGCGGATCTGGGTGGGAACCTACGAAGGGTTGCGCCGCGTGGATCGTCAAACCAGTCAAGTGACCGCAGAGAATTTTACCTTACCGTCTAATCGGGTATTATCGTTACTGATCGACCGTCGCGGCTATTTATGGGTGGGAACCGATCGCGGTTTGGTGTTAATTAGCCCCGATCGAGGGTTGCGAATGACAACCTTACAGCAGCTACCGGGCGTCAGTGCCAATGCGTTAGCCCTCGATCCAGAAGGTCAACTTTGGGTGGGGACGTTAGAAGGTTTGGTACGGGTTAATACGGCGAGTGCGTTTATTCTCGATCGCGTTGGCAACCTGCCGGGGACGACGGTACAAGCCTTGGCGGTGAGTCCCCAAGGGACGCTGTGGGTGGGGACGCTCAATAGCTTACTGGAATTGGATGCCACTACGGGCGCAATTCTCCGCAATGTGGAAGCAGTCGCAGAACGGCAAATTTCGGCCCTGGCGTTCGACCAGTTGGGAAGTTTGTGGATCGGGACGGATAATGGTTTGCTACGCTACGATCCGCGCGTCAATCAGGTGGTGGGACAGGTTCCGGATCTGCCTTCCAATCGCATTCTCTCGCTGTCACCGGATACGGGAAATAAACTTTGGGTGGGAACCAGCGAGGGGTTAGCGTGGGTGAGTATGAGTACCGGACGTGCTAGACCGCATTTGGCATTCACGCGATCGCAGTAAATTAAAAGTATGCCCTCAATCGTTCATGACTCAATCTATGCCCGTTACTACCCAACAATTGATTCAGTGGAAAAACCAAGGTCGTCCCATTGTGGCGCTAACCGCGTGGGATTATGCGATCGCGCAATTGCTGGATAAAGCCGGGGTTGATTTAATCCTAGTGGGGGACTCGCTGGCGATGGTGGCCCTAGGGTATGAAACCACACTTCCCATTACCCTAGAGGAGATGTTGCACCATACCAAAGCCGTTCGCCGAGGCGTCAAGCAGGCGTTGGTGGTGTGCGATTTACCGTTTCTCACCTATCAAGAAAGCATCGCCCAAGCGATCCATTCGGCGGGTCGAGTCTTGAAGGAAACGGGCGCGCAAGCTGTTAAACTCGAAGGCGGCTATCCGGAAATGGTGGAAACCGTGGCGCGGTTAACCCAGGCGGGAATTCCAGTTTTAGGTCATATTGGGCTAACGCCGCAGTCGGTTCACCAGTTGGGGTATCGCCAACAGGGAAAAACCGAGTCAGCCGCTGTTCGCATCACCCAAGAGGCGATCGCCCTAGCAGAAGCCGGAGCCTTTGCCATTGTGTTAGAACATATCCCTGACGATCTGGCTGCCCAAATTACCCAAAAAATCCCGATCCCCACCATTGGGATTGGTGCGGGGCCCCACTGTGACGGACAAGTCCTCGTCACCGCCGATTTACTCGGTTTATCCGATTGGCAACCCCCATTTGCCAAAGTTTACGCCAATTTGCAACAAACCATTACCCAGGCTGTGGTTAAATTCACTGAAGAAGTCCGCGATTCTCACCCCTAGAATCGCCGATGCGTTTTGGCCCCTCCCGTCTGATAATAGGGGCGGGACATTGAGAAAAAGAGAGCAATATGCCGAGAACCCCTGATGAATTTGCAGTCCATCTGATGATTGATGGCGGCCACCGCGAAGTCGTTCGCTTTCTAACGATTCAAGACTTTCAGAAGTGGTACGCCAGCGAAGTGGTACCCAAATCTAGCTCTGATGACTTTATCAGCGTTCCCCTCAAAATTGCCCAAGGCGAGTATATGGTGGTGCGTCCTTCGCGAATTTTAGCCATTCGCGTGGAACCTGTTTACACTTCTAGCATCGATCGCTCCTATGACGAGTAAATTAGGCTAGCAATGAAAGATCCTTCGGCAAAACAATGCTTCGTTCGCTTGGTACTTGTGGGCTTGTGCCTGTTTCCCATAGGCCGTACCGTTTGGGCGAATCCTTCTCCGGCGTTGCGTCCGGTGAGCCAACCCCAACTCGCTCAGGCTTGGGATACCTTGGGATGGGACGATCTGGAGGATAAGCGATCGCTCTTAAGGGCGATTGATGGCAGCTTGCGCTATCTTCAAACTCCCGCAGCAGTGCAGGCTTACCGCAACTATCCGGTTCCGAGCATTACCCGCGATCGCGTCCAGCGTTCTTTGTTGCGCTTCCGTACCCTGGTGGAAACCTCCCAAACTCCCGCCCAACTCCAAGCGGCGGTGAAGCGGGAGTTTAACTGGTATAAAGCCACCGGGAAAGATGGCGAGGGCACCGTCTCGTTTACGGGATACTTTGAACCTACCTATGCGGCGAGTCGTACCCCTAGCGCCGAGTATCGCTATCCCCTCTATCGCCTACCATCGGGGTTTGCCAACTGGCGCGCTCCCCACCCCACTCGCCTGGAGTTAGAAGGGCGAGATGGACGGGGAACCCCCAGGATGCGAGGTTTGGAGGTGGTTTGGTTGCGCGATCGCTTTGAGGCCTTTTTAGTCCACGTTCAAGGATCGGCCCGCCTCCAACTTGCCGATGGCAGGACAATGAGCGTTGGTTTTGCCGGAAAAACAGACCGACCCTACAGCAGTATCGGCCGCGAGTTAATTAATGATGGCAAAGTCCGAGAAGAAGACTTATCTCTCCCTGTACTGAAAGCCTATTTTCGCGACAACCCCAACGAACTCGATCGATACCTATCGCGCAATCAAAGTTTTGTCTTTTTCCGAGAAACCCACGGCGCACCTGCAACTGGGAGTATTGGCGTCCCCGTCATTGCCGAACGATCGATCGCCACTGATAAGTCTTTAATGCCGCCTGGTGCCTTAGCTTGGATTCAAACCCAAATTCCTTATCCCAACGAAAACGGCGTATTAGAATCGCGTCCTAGCAGCCGCTATGTCCTCGATCAGGATACGGGTGGGGCAATTAAAGGGGCCGGGCGGGTGGATATCTTTATGGGAACGGGAACGCACGCAGGCGATCGCGCTGGCTTAATTAACCATCCTGGCGAACTCTATTATCTTTTGTTGAAGTAGTTGAGCGAAGAGGAGGGGGGGAAGAACAGATAGGAAAACTTGGTTACTATTAACTCAGCACACCGCTGCGCGGAAGCTAGCAACAGCACTTTGCACTCCTTAATTTCCTACTCGGAACTCGGAACTCGGAACTTTGCACTCCTTTTCCCCACCCTCTTAATCTTCGGTTTCCAAACTTTCTGATAGGGTTTTCTTAGCTAGCCGCGTTGTATAAATAATGGCGAGTAGGGTTGCGCCTAAACCCAGTAATTGTAGACCTAATTGTCCAGAGGGTTGTTGTCCCCGCATTAAGTTTCCGCCCAGGGAACCGAGATAGACGTAGAAGCCTGTAACAGGTAGCATTCCCACCCAGGTGAAGGATAAGTAATGCCAGAAGTTAATTTTGGTCAGGCTAAACCCGTAGTTGAGGATGTTGGAGGGAAGGAGGGGAGAAAGGCGCGCGAATAAAACAATTTTCCACCCTTTATGTTCAACAGCGCGGTCTAGAGCTACAAATTGCTTGCGATTGGAAATCCATTTTTTGACCCATTGACGCGCAATGGTACGACCTAAGCAATAGCAAAGTACAGCGCTGAGAGTGTCAGCTAAAGAGACAATTCCCCAACCTTTAAAAAATCCGAATAACGAGCCGGATGCTAACATTAAAATTGCTGAAGGAATGCCAATAATGCTGGCCCCAACATACATGGAAATAAATGCCGGAAGCGCCCAAGCTCCTAAAGAGAGCAGCCATTCTTGAATTTGGGGAAACCGATCTTTAAGGGCGATCGCAGCAAAGCCACCGATCAGTAAAATCAGGATGATGGCGGTGATGATGAGCGGTTTCTTGTTATTCACGCAACCTTTAATTAGACGGTAGTAAATACTCGCGTTTCAGCCGCCGCGAGGAGTCCGCGAAATAATCCCATACCATCGGTTGAACCCAGAAGCGGATCGGCCGCGCGTTCGGGGTGAGGCATCATTCCCAGCACATTGCCCTGTTTATTGCAAATACCTGCAATATTATTTAAAGAACCGTTGATAGAAGTTTCATAGCGAAACAGCACTTGTCCGTTATCTTCTAAAGCGGCTAGCGTTTCAGCATCGGCATGATAGCATCCTTCTCCGTGAGCGACGGGTAGGGTAATGACTTCACCTGGGGCGTACGCTTGCGTCCAGGGAGATCGCGTATTTTCAACTTTAAGAGGAACGCGATCGCAAATAAAGTGCAAATCGCGATTTCTCACCAAGGCTCCCGGCAATAAGCCGACTTCCGTTAAAATTTGGAAGCCGTTACAAATGCCTAAGACAAACTTCCCTTGCTGCGCGTGTTGGACAACTGCTTGCATAATGGGAGAAAATTGAGCGATCGCACCGCATCGGAGATAATCGCCGTAGCTAAATCCCCCCGGTACCACGATCGCATCGAGATCGGCAATATCCGTATCTTGGTGCCAAACTAAGCGAGTGGGTTGATTGAGTAAGTCGCGCGTCACGTAAGCCGCATCGCGATCGCAATTAGAACCCGGAAAAACGACAACCCCAAACTTCATATCTCTCAATTCCCCATTTCTTCCTAAACAGACGCAGCCAATTCAGCAATTTCAAAGCGATAATTCTCAATCACCGGATTCGCCAACAGTTGATCGCACATCCGATCTAGCTGAGTTTTAGCATCCGCTTCGCTTTCTGCACTCAGACTTAGTTCAACATATTTACCAATCCGAACCCCTTCAACGCTTTCATAGCCTAACTGCTTCAATCCTGAAGCGACAGCAACCCCCGCCGGATCTAATACCGAAGGACGCAACGTTACATAAATTTGAGCTTGATACTTCCGACTCACGGGCCTGACCTAATGAAATAATCTCAGCTTGACTTGTCTTCTTAATTCTAAGGCTCCAGACTCTTGCTAATGTGAATATAGAGAAAAATCAGTAAAGCACTTATCTTATGTCAGTTGAGGCGACTTCTCAAACGCAACTGTCCGCAGCGGAGGTTCCAGAATGGGAACCCCCCATGCCTCCTACTGACTTAATTTTCGATGACGGAGAGCCATTGGAAAGCAATCGCCATCGGATCGCCATGAATGTCTTGATCCGATCCTTAGAATCCGCTTGGAGCCACCGGACAGACTTCTTTACCGGGGGCAATATGTTTATCTACTACAGTAGCGCCCAAGCGCGCAATCGGGACTTTCGCGGGCCCGATTTTTTCGCCGTTTTGGATGTGGATAGCACAACCTCTCGTCAGGGTTGGGTCGTTTGGGAAGAAAATGGACGCTATCCCGATGTCATTATTGAGCTAATGTCTCAATCTACGGCTCAAAACGATATCGGTTCCAAAAGAGACATCTACGAACGCATCTTTAGAACGCCGGATTATTTGGTTTACGATCCGTTCAATCCAGATTCTTTACAAGGTTGGCGCTTGAGTCAGGATAATTTTCGCTACCATCCCCTAGAACCTAATGATAGAGGGTGGTTGTGGTGTCAGTCCTTGGGGTTTTGGGTGGGAACCTGGGAAGGCACAATTGAACGAGAAACGGCGGTTTGGCTGCGTTTCTACGATCGCGATCGTAATTTAGTGCTATTACCGGAAGAGGCGGCTCAACAACAGGTGGAACAGGAACGCCAACGTGCCGAACAAGAACGCCTTCGCGCCGAACAGGAACAGCAACGTGCCGAACAGGAACGCCTTCGCGCCGAACAGGAACAACAACGTGCCGAACAGGAACGCCTTCGCGCCGAACGTTTAGCGGCTAGACTGCGCGAACTGGGCGAAGATCCCGATCGTTAATGATTTTGAGACTGTATTGATGATGTTATGAATGCTAAACATACCCGGAGTCAAGAACGAATTCTTAAGTTGCTGAAGTCGATCGATCGCAGTCTTTCAGCACAGGATATCTATGTCGAACTGCGAAATCGCAATCAAACGATTGGACTAGCAACGGTTTACCGTTCTTTGGAGGCGTTGAAGCAAGAAGGATCGTTGCAGGTGCGAACGCTTCCCAATGGCGAATCGCTTTATAGTTCGATGCAGCAAGATCAACACCATCTAACGTGCTTGCGCTGTGGCGATTCGATTTTGATTGATGAGTGTCCGGTGCATCAGTTAGAACGGGATTTGCAGCGATCGCACCAGTTCAAAATCTACTATCACACGCTAGAATTTTTCGGTCTGTGTACTCAGTGCCAACTGCAAACCGAAGCAGAGCTTTAGCGGTTGACGTTAGGAGTAGCCGCCCTAAGATTAGTTAGGATCGAGATAAACTCAGGCATTAACATAACGCATGATTGGATCTAATTCACGCAGTGACAAAGAACTCCTTGCAGATTTTACAGACCTTGAGGAGGATGACGACTTAGAAGAAGCCCATACTCACAGACACGAAAGGGGAACGGCTCATCCGCACGTTCACGATGAGGAGTCGCTACGCCGCACGATCAATCAACTCTCTCGTATTGAAGGTCACGTTCGCGGCATTAAAGGGATGATCCAAGATAGCTGTCCTTGCCCCGATATTTTGATTCAACTGGCTGCGGTGCGCGGCGCGATCGATCGGGTGTCTCGGATGATTTTAGACGAACACTTGACGCAATGTATTGCTAGAGCGGCTCAAGAAGGGAATATTGAGGTAGAAATTGAGGAACTCAAAGCGGCTTTAGATCGGTTCTTGCCGTTGGCGAAGAAGAAAACCAAAAGTAAGGTAAAGAAAACCCCTGACCCTGAATAAAAGGGCTAGCCTCCTGCGGGAGGTCAGCTAGCTCTTGGGGGTTTGAGATTTGAGGTACTCAATCAACGCCTGCAAGCCTAGGCGGTAGCTTTGAGCGCCAAATCCGCTAATTTGTCCAATGGCAATGGGCGCAATGTAGGAGTGATGGCGGAATTCTTCGCGCCGATAGATGTTGCTGAGATGGACTTCAACGGTGGGTAAGGCAACGGCTGCGATCGCGTCTCGAATGGCTACGCTGGTATGCGTGTAGGCTCCGGCATTGATCAATAAGCCTTGATGCTGGCTCAGGGCTTGATGAATGGCATCAACAAGCGCCCCTTCATGGTTCGATTGAAAGGTGGAGACTTGGGTTTGGAGCGATCGCCCTTCTGCTTCAAGCATTTGGTTGATGTCAGCTAGGGTGACACTCCCGTAAATTCCGGGTTCGCGTTGACCTAACAGGTTGAGGTTCGGACCGTGCAATACTAAAACGCTAAACAAAGTTTTTTGTCCCAGTATTCCCGTAGACTACCGATTGCGACGTTCCCGATCTTGCACCGGAATAGGAATGGGTTCGGGTTCGGGCTGGACCTCCGGGCCAAGTAGAGCTTCAATCAGCTTGCGGGCCCATTCTTTCAACTTTTCCAGTACCTTGTCAATGTAGTCCATTAAATACAAAGCTCCTTCAGCTTGTCCGGATTTCTCTGCTTTGCTAAAAAAGCACCGATTCGCGTCAATCAAGAATAAAGCTAGATTCTTTACTTCATCATAACGAATCATCACTCACGATCAAGTGGAGACTTAGGCGATCGCTACGCTTGTTAACAATTCGCGGCGTAAATGGTCGAGGGCACCACAGGCGCTCAGATGACGAATCGCGCTTCTGTCTTGATTATGCCCAAATTGATGGGCAAAACTTTCAACCGTTCCATTGGGCTTTGCTAGTCCAATATAAACCAAACCCACAGGTTTTTCCTCAGTTCCCCCATCGGGTCCGGCGATCCCGGTAATACTCAATCCCCAATGGGTACCGAGAAGTTGCTGCACGCCGCGAGCCATTTGTTGAGCAACGGTAGCGCTGACTGCACCCCAGGTTGCTAAATCTTCAGGATTAACTTGCAAGCAGCGAATTTTCACAGCATTATCATAGGCGATCGCACCTCCTTTAAAATAACTCGAACTCCCGGCGATCGCCGTAATCATCTGTCCCAATCCACCCCCGGTACAAGATTCAGCAACGCTTAAGGTCTGTCCTCGTGCCTGTAACAATTTACCCACCACAGAAGCCAGCGTCTCCTCATCGGCTCCGTAACAGTACATTCCCCCAATTTCGCGCAGTTTGGCTTCTACTGGCGCAATCAAAGCTTGAGCCGGTTCTAAAGCAGGGGCTTGGGCCGAAATCCGGAGTTTTACTTCCCCTTTCCCAGCATAGGGGGCAACCGTGGGATTGCTTAAATCAAAATAATCGCCGACTTTTTGGGCCAGTTCCGATTCAGGAATCCCCCAAAATTTAAGGGTGCGGCTATAAATAATCGATTTTCCCCAACCTTGAGACTGGAGATAGGGAATGGCCGTTTCCCGCCACATCCGTTGCATTTCGCTAGGGACGCCGGGAAAGGTCAGTAAAGTCACAGACGGGCGCGGTTGCCAAATAATTCCCGGTGCGGTTCCCGCCGGATTGGGTAAAACCATTGCCCCGTGGGGAATAAGCGCTTGCTTGCGGTTGGTTGGGTTCATCACCCGTCCGCGTTGGGCGTATTTCTGAGCAATATCGGCGACAATTTCGGAGTCTTCAATCAGCGGCGCGCCAAAAAACTCAGCCAGGGTTTCGCAGGTCAAATCATCGGGAGTGGGTCCCAAGCCGCCTGTAAAAATCAGCAGTTCTGCCCCCCGGTCTATGGCGGTTTGAATAACGCGACCCAGGCGACTGGGGTTATCTCCCACTACGGTTTGATAGTAGTGGGGAATACCCAAAGCAGCAAGCTGTTGAGCCAAAAATTGAGCATTGCTGTTGAGGATATCCCCTAAGAGCAATTCAGTTCCAACGCAAATAATTTCAGCAGCCATAAACAAAGCGAAGACAATTAGGACGCTGACCTATCGGGCGTGATTTCTAGCTTTCCAGCCGGTGTAACTCAGCAACAGGGTGGCGGCGATCGCATAGCCGACTCCGCTGGGAATGCCAGAAACGGCTAAGGCTAAACTGCCAACCCAAAGGGTGAGGGCATAGATGACAAGAACGGTCAGGCGATGAGATAAACCGGCTTGCAGGAGGCGGTGATGCAGGTGTCGCTTGTCGGCCACAAAAGGCGATCGCCCGCTTCGCAATCGGTCTAAAATCACCGCCGACATATCTAAAATGGGGACGGCCAAAATGAGATAAGGCAAGACCACCGCTGTCACGGCTGTGGTTTTAACCAGTCCAATCACCCCCACGCCAGCTAGGGTAAACCCCATAAAGTAAGCCCCGCCATCTCCCATGAAAATTTGGGCGGGGTTAAAGTTGTAGCGCAGAAAGCCCAAGGCCCCTCCTGCTAGGGCAGAGGCAATTAAGGCGGCCGCCGGTTGGTTCATAAATAAGCTGACAATCAGCATGACGACAGCAGCAATACCGGAAACCCCGGCGGCTAAACCATCTAAGCCATCAATCCAGTTGATAGCGTTTGCCATTCCCACCAGCCAAATAACGGTAATGGGCAGGCTAATCCAATCCGATAATTGCACTAACCCGGCGAAGGGGACAGTTAAAAAGTCAATTTGGACGCCAACATTCCAAGCCCAGGTGGCAACCAGTCCTTGCAACAACAGGCGGGTAAAGGGCGAGAGACTAAACAGGTCGTCGGCTAGACCGATTAAGAAAAAGGCAAGACCGCCAACGGTCACGCCCCAGACTTCATATTCTTTATGGGGGGGCAAAATTCCAAAACCGCCTGCCCACCAAATAACCAAAAGGGCGGTGAGGGTTCCCAAGAAGATGGAAACACCTCCTAAACGCACAATTGGGGTGGTGTGAACTTTACGTCCACCAGGTCGATCGATATACCCGCTTTTCAGGCCAATGGTTTTGACCACTGGCGTACTCCAGAGGACAACCAAGGCGGAGACAATGAATGCAACCAAGTGGTACATCTACTCTTAGGGCATCTGCAACGCTGTTCGGGTCGAATGTGAGGACGCTTGCTTTGACAACTAGAAGTTGATTAGACTTCTGCTCTAAGCCCGACACTGATGATTTCAACTTTGTCGGGATTAGTGTATCACCGAATTTACCAGAAGAAAGGAAGATTTCGCGATTCCTCTTAAGTTAACGCGCTTTCAAGCTGGGGAACCGGAATTTCCAAATGAGGGTACAGGGGGAAGCGTTCGCACAAGGAGGCGACCCGGTGGCGACAGGATGAGGCGATCGCGCTATCTTCGGGATTGAGGAGGCGATCGGCGATAATGTTGCCAATTTCCTGAAATTCGGGCGTTCCCATTCCCCGCGTGGTCATTGCGGGCGAACCCAGGCGCAAGCCGCTGGTGACAAAAGGCGATTCGGGGTCGAAGGGGACGGTATTTTTGTTGGCGGTGATGTTGATTTCGCTTACTAGTTGGTCGGCTCGCTTCCCGGTCATGTTAACGGAGCGCAAATCCACTAACATGAGGTGATTGTCAGTGCCGCCGGAAACAATTTTGAGTCCGCGCGCTTGCAGTTGGTTGGCTAAGGCTTGGGCGTTGGCGATGACTTGGGCAGAATAGGTTTTAAATTCTGGGGCGAGGGCTTCGCCAAACGCGACGGCTTTGGCGGCGATTACATGTTCTAAGGGGCCGCCTTGGTTGCCGGGGAATACGGCTTTATCGAGTTTTTTGCCCAGTTCGGCATCGCGAGTCATAATCAGACCGCCACGGGGCCCGCGCAGGGTTTTGTGGGTGGTGGTGGTGACGACATCGCAGTAGGGGAGGGGACTGGGATGGTGTCCGGTGGCGACGAGTCCGGCGATGTGAGCAATATCGGCTAGCAGGTAAGCGCCAACTTCATCGGCGATCGCTCTGAATTTCTCAAAATCAATGAGGCGCGGATAGGCGGAATAGCCGCAAATGATCAGTTTGGGTCGATGTTGGCGGGCCAGTTCGAGAATTTGGTCGTAGTCCAAGCGTTCGGTTTCTGGACTGACGCCGTAGTGACAGACTTTAAACCATTTTCCGGATACGTTGACTGGAGATCCGTGGGTGAGGTGTCCGCCGTGGGATAAGTCCATGCCCATGATCGTGTCTCCTGGCTCTAGCAGGGCGAGGAAGACGGCGAAGTTGGCTTGCGCCCCGGAGTGGGGTTGGACGTTGGCATGGGCGGCCCCAAACAGTTGCTTGACGCGATCGATGGCGAGTTGTTCGACGCGATCGATGTACTCGCAGCCGCCATAATAGCGTTTGCCCGGTAGACCCTCAGCGTATTTGTTGGTCATGACGCAGCCTTGAGCGGCCATGACTGCTGCTGAGGTGAAGTTTTCACTCGCAATCAGTTCGAGGTGATCGCGTTGGCGTTGCAGTTCTTGTTGGATAATGGTGGCAACGGTGGGATCGGTTTTGACCAGAAAGTCTAAGTTCGTTTGTGTCACTGCAAGAATTCCCCGAAATATAGGCAGCCGCTATCTTAAGGTAGCAAGCTGGTGCGATTGCTGAACAGAAGTTTGACAACTTTGTCCGGTGGGTGGAGAGGTGGCAAGACGCAGGGGTTGTCCCTTGTTTGAGCGCATTTAACTGACAAGGGCGATCGCTCATTGCTGACATTCTCCTGAGTCAATCATCATAACTTTTCGTTTTAATCTAGACAAATGGAGTTTTGGGGCGTTTCACTCAGTTGGGGAAAATTGGCGCTCCGTGCAGCTTGTCAGGCTGGTTTTAAGGCGATCTGCGGTTGCGGCTAACACTCACAAAGGTTGTGAGGCAGGTGGGGGCGTTTTTAACCTGAACCTGAGACGATCGCACCTGGGGTGCTGTGGCGGGCGCAAGGGGTTGGGATCGAACGTTAACGCTCTATTAAGGTGTGTATTGATTAGCACTATTTTCTAATTTGACTCACTTAAAATAAGGGTATTCGCCTCACAGAAGCTCTGGAGGTTTAGCAATGTTAGTGATGCTCATTGACGATCGAATCATTGCGCCGAAAACAGTTTGTCAAGGCTGTTTGTTAGCCGATCGCAGCGGTCAACCCCGATGGCGTCAAGGTCAGTTGCGCTGCGGTCAGGCTCTTCAGCGCCCTTCGCCTGCTCAACCCATTCAGTATGAGTGTCAGATGGGGTTTCGGATTGCTTGTATTGAATAGCGATCGCGCCTTGTCTCTGGCTCCAACGGTCTGACCAATATGCGCTATCCTGTGCTTAAGGGTCAATGCTGACCCAATTGCGATTTGAAAGGAGAACTCTGAAATGACTTGGCGCGGTTCGACGACTGTCCTCGATCGCATTTTTGCCTGCTTGCCCTATTTGCTGCCGCTGATCGATGCGTGGATGTTTGGGCGATTTTTGTTGATGCAGTTCCCGGTGTTGCAACTCCTCTTCGTTCCCTTGTTACCGTTAATCGAGCTTTATACGAGCGTACCTTTTATTAGCTTAATTGTTTTCTTTGCGCTCTTTTTGGGGGTGGTCAGAAATCCCAATATCAATCACTTTATTCGCTTTAATGCGATGCAAGCGATTTTGTTGGATATTGTTTTAATCTTATGTAACTTGCTGTTCCAGTACATTCTTGGCCCGGCGCTGCAAGTGGGAATTTTGCTGGAAACCCTATCCAACACTATCTTTTTGGCGATTGTTGTCGCGTTTGTGTATGCAGTAGTGCAATCCCTGATGGGTCGTTATGCAGAAATTCCCACAATCTCTGATGCTGCCTATGCTCAAGTTCGATAGCATAAAGCAGGAGAAATGTCAATCCTAAGCAGGCGGTACGGGCGTGCGAGCCACTACGGAGTTTTCTAAGTAACCGATGCCTTCAATTTCGATGCGAACGCGATCGCCAATTTGCATCGGTCCAATCCCAGCGGGAGTGCCTGTCAGAACAACATCGCCCGGTAAAAGCATCATCACCTTAGAAATATAAGACACCAGAAAATCAGGGGCAAAAACCATCTGGTCAATGGAAGCCGATTGCAAGGGGCGATCGCTATCATTGAGAAAGGTCTGTAACAGCGCCCCAGGACTGACCTCTCGCACGATCCAAGGCCCCAAAGGACAAAACGTGTCAAACCCTTTTGCCCGCGTCCATTGTCCATCCTTAGCCTGTAAATCGCGGGCGGTGACATCGTTAGCAATGGTATAACCCCAGATCTTATTTTGGGCCTGTTCGGGCGTGCAGTCGCTACAGCGTTCGCCAATCACCAGTGCTAGCTCTCCCTCGTAGTCTACCCGCGTAGACTGAGGAGGGTAGCGAATTTCTACACCTGCTGCGATCGCGGAAGTAGACGGCTTTAGAAACAACAAAGGTTCTTCCGGCACCTCGCCTCCCATTTCGGCGGCATGGTTAGGATAATTTTTCCCGACCGCCACAATTTTTGAGGGCGCGCAAGGGGCCAGAATTTTATACTGTTCGGCGTCTAATTCGAGATCC
Organism: Desertifilum sp. SIO1I2; assembly: GCA_010672635.1. GTDB lineage: Bacteria > Cyanobacteriota > Cyanobacteriia > Cyanobacteriales > Desertifilaceae > Desertifilum. Next base: position 14,246 of record JAAHGE010000033.1, read on the forward strand.
GTGGGTTGTCCCTGTAACCAAGGCGGTGCATCTAGAACCTGCACCTGACGATTGAGTTGCAGTAAACCATAATAGATTTGCCCTTCGCGGGTTTGGACTCGGACATAGCGCTGCGCCATAAGCTCATCTCATGCCTTTGGATCTATAACGTTTAGGTTTGGGTGTGAGTCGAGAGAGGAGCTAGAACAATAACAGGCAAGGGAGGACCGATAATGTACGATTTTAGAGCTAAGTTATTTTAGCGTTGAGTTGCAAATTTTCAGAGTTGTTGGTCTAAATGCGATCGCTTTCCCTAGCACCGAACCTTCAACCCGGAAACGAGAGCGCTGTTCGGCCGCGTGCAGACTGTACGGGGAGCGAGTCAGCCAAAAATATGGTAAATTAATAGACTGCGGTTTCAACTGAGCCACAACAGGTTCACCCCAGACCTAGTACCAGTCAAGGGGAGGTGCCGTATTGCTTTTGAACCGCCTGTCTAAAGAGGCAGCCCCTCGCTTAGACAAAATGAGGATGTCAACACTATACAATAGTAAGTCCTTGCTTCTGCGGTTCTAGCGAGTGAATCTCTGCTCGCGGTTGATAGCTTAAGAAGCCTACTGCCCACAAGGAAAATTGGTCATGCATAACTTCGTCTACGAAACCATGTACATTTTGCGTCCCGACTTAGGGGACGAATTGGTCGATCAAAATATCGATAAATATCAAAACATTCTGCGCGACCAAGGCGCTCAAGGGCTAGAAACCCAGCATCGTGGGAAGCGCCGCCTCGCTTACGAAATCGACAGACAGCGCGAAGGAATTTATATCCAAATGAATTATCGCGCTCCCGGAAGTGCTGTGGCTGTTCTCGAAAGAGCAATGCGCTTAAGCGATGAAGTGATTCGTTACCTCACCGTTAAGCAACCCGTGACTGAAGTCGAAGAAGCCGAAGCTGTAGAAGCTTAAACGCGGCTTGAAATTTTGGTCGATGAGGGGGAGGTGAAGCCTTGCCCCTCTTTTGTTGTTGGGAGAAGCCTAGAGCGTTTTTTGAGGGGATGAGATCCGACCCGATCCCCCTAAATCTCCCTTCACAAGCAGGACTTCAAAGAAAGCGTACCTCACGGATCTGAAAAAGGCTGTAGAGGCGATCGCCCCCAACATGCTTTAAGATTTGTGGAGATTGGGTGCGCTCAATCTCAGCAAATACAAGCAACAAATCAGATCGCCATGCTCAAAAAAATACGGGGAGGCTTTCTTTTAACCCTAGGATATTTGCTATCGCCTCTATCTTGGTGGAACGACTTATTTTTTAACTTACCCATCGCCTATGCTTTCGGCTTTGTGTGCAGCCTGTGGGTTTCAGAATGGCTGGTTCCGGCTACCCTGGTGGGTTACTGGCTCTCGAATGTTGCAGGATTCGTACTAATGCAGTTAGGCGCTGCTGATGTCATTGTCCAAACCACCGAACGGAATTGGAAAAAAGACCTATTCAACAGCTTAATAACTTCCACCGCGTTTACAGTGGCGATCGTTGCATTGCTGCAACTGCATATTCTAGAAACCCCTGATTTAGGCTTAGGGTTTTAGATGGCGCGGGTCAGGCGCTCTAGGTAGCGCTCGATCAGCAGGATAGCGACAATATCGTCAATCGGTCTAGGGGGTTGGCGCATTCCCTTGGGCAACAGGCGAGTTAACCCTTGGGGCGGATACATTTGCCAATAGCGATCGCGAGCCTCTAAAGAACTATAGCGCTCGTCAACCGTGACGATATTCGCCGATAGGGTCAATTCTTCGCTAATTCTTTGCTTCCATTCCTTGGCGCTGGTTTGATCGCCCATCACTAACAGCGAAATTGGGTATTGCTTTTGCAGTTGGGCAATAGTGGCGATCGCGGCTTCAGAAGCAACCACTTGATGATAGTACAATACGCGATCGACCCCCATCACAGCCAGACCGCACTTTTGACGACCGGGATCGAAACCTAAAATAGCGGGTTGATCGGTAGGTGGCATAGAAACAGCTATCAATAGGGTTTTTTTGAGTTTAATCGCGAACCGGGCGTCGATCCTTTAAGTCCGGAACAGAACTTGATTATCTTGAATCGCAATAAATTCTAACTTCAGCGGGCCGGCCGTATAAATAGCTTCCGCCGCCACCGCCCGAATATTGAGCGGTTGAGAAGACGCTTTCACCTGTTGAATAAACCGCAAGAGGGTTTCGGGGTTGCCATCGGCAATTTGAATGGTGGTATCGCCGAAAATTCCCGCCCGACGGGCGCGGAACTTAGAAGACTCTACCAGCAAATCGAAGCGCTCCATAATTTGCTCTTCATTCATGGTTAGGGGATTGACTAATGTCGCCGCCACCACTTCCCCAGAAAGAAAGACGATCTGATTGAGGGCTGCATCGGCAAACACGCGCACGGAGGTTTCACCGCGTACGTAGTTACCGGCCGAGAGAATTCGCACCACATAATCTTGACCGTCTCCAATTTGGCTCGTCAATTGCTCAACTTCAACATTGGTAATTTGAATCACGGGTTCGCTAGGGGGCGTTTCGCCGGGACTCAAGATCGCACTCAAGGCGCTGCGATTTGCCTGATTCAGCAAGGCTTCAATCACCTCTGTAGCTCGATCGGGTGCGGGAATGCGAACCACCCCAGAAGCCAAAATTTGACCCCGTAATAGGGCAACATTGCCTTGGCGCAGACCTTGATAGTCTTGGTAGTAACGTTCTAGGATGCGAACTTGGCGTTCTAAAAGCCGCTGCTGATCTTCAAGTTCTCCGAGGCGTCTTTCTCCTTGGGCAATCATTGCAGTGCGTTCGGCAATTTCGCGATCGCGTTCTTCTAGAGCTTTGTTGCGGGCTAGAATTTCTTGGTCGCGTTCGGCCAAATCGCGATCGCGTTGAGCAATTTCTTGGTCGCGCTGGGCAATTTGTTCGCGCACGGCGTCCCGCTGCTGAATTAAATCTTGGCGTTCGGCTTGTAGTTGAGCAATGTCTTGACGGAGGTTTTCCGCCTGGCTGGTAACATCTTGCAGCCGTCCTTGGGCTTGTTGAAATCGATTGGTGAGTTCTTTTTGTTCGCGTTGGGTTTCCCGAAATTCAGCTTCAAGGCGGCTAATTTGTTCCTCGGTTTCTGCAAGTTGGGCTTCGGTTTGGGCGCGTTGTTCTAGGACGCTTTCTAAAGCTTGATTGGTTTCCTTGAGCCGAGTTTGGGCTTGGGCTTGCTCTGTTCTGGCTTCGATCAGTTCGTTTTCAATTTGAGTTTTTTGGCGGTGAACTTCATCGAGTTCTTCGCGGGCGCGTCGCAGGTTGCGCTGGGTTTCGTCGTATTCAAAAACGCCCCGGCGCAGCGGTTTGCTGGTGGCGAACAAAATTCCGAGGGTCGATCCGGAAATTAGAACGCCGGTGACGATCGTAATTAAAACCGCCGTGTCGCGGGGTCGGAGATTGAATAAGCTAAGTCTCGCTTTGCCGACTTTTGTGCCAATGCGATCGCCGAGAGTGGCCAGAACCCCTCCCAAGACTAAAATCGCCACGATCAAAATAATACCGATGGTCATAGGCAGCTACAGCAAGTCCAGATACAGCCTATCCCCAGCGGAGGCAAAAAGAACAAGGAAAACCCGAAAAATAACAACCAACCTAGGTAAATTGTTGACTCAGCGCCACAGGATTGTGAACGGTGATTTTTTTCTTGTGAATGGAAATCATTTTTTCCGATCGCAAGTCGCCCAGCAATCGCGTCACGGTTACGCGGGTTGAACCGATGGCTTCGGCGATCGCCTGATGGGATAACTTCAAGTCGATTGTAATCCCTTCTGGGCTAGGCACTCCAAAATCGCGGCACAAAATCAACAGAAAACTCACCAGGCGCGATCCCATATCCCGATGTGCCAAGGTTTCAATCATCATTTCGGTTTGTAAAATCCGAGAGGAAAGACCCTGTAGCATCAGCATGGACAATTCGGGATTTTCCTTGAGGGCTTTTTCGACTTGCTCGATGGGTAGGGACAGCAACTCAACCGGGGTAAACGCGACAGAATGATAAAATCGGTCCGACTTATGTCCAGTAATCAGCGATAACACCCCGAAAACGCTGTTCTCGCGCAGCAAGGCGACGGTAATTTCTTCACCGGCTTCATAAACTCGCGATAATTTGACGGCCCCTTTGAGTAAAAAATAGACCCTTTCTGCGGGATCGCCTGGAAAGAAAATCGTTTTTCCCCGCTCAAATGCTTCAACGACAGGCGGATAAGCACCGCCGCTGAGTTGACGGAATACAGATGCTAGCGGTCTATCGTCAGTCACTACCATATCTTTCGCCTTAACCGTTGCTCCGGAATTTCCCCTAGTTGATGGATAAACGCCTCCGCGATGTCTTTGGCGTTGCACAAAAGTGTATCAGTTACGAACAAATTGCACTTTGAAAACACTAAAACCTACTCCTGAATGGTTTTTTGTGCCTAGTGTTACAGAAAATTTGTCTGAGGTTTAGCAGACGGAATTCTGGTATGTTGCAGGAGGAGGAGAAAAAACTCCTCCATCAATGGGTGTCAGGAGTCCCAATTAAGGTAAAGTGCCAGAAGGGTAATTGCCATTTCATGGTTAGGCTGTCATTATGAAGGGCGATCGCGGATGCTCAAGCTCACCCAACTTGTAGCACAGAACACCCTTGTTGAACTTGACCCCTAATTTAACCTAAAATCAAACCGCTATGTTGGACTTGTCCGGAAAAATGCCCTGGTTGA
>JAAHGE010000330.1 GCA_010672635.1 Desertifilum sp. SIO1I2
TCGCAAAGTCGTTCCCCAAGTCTCTCGCCAGCAAGTTTTAGAAACCGCCCGAAAATTCTACACCGAAATCACCGATCCGCGACGGCGGTTTTTCACCACCTATTTACCCCTCAGCCAACAACTCTATCAGTGGTTCATTTCCCCCCTACAGGAAGAACTCCAAGCCGCCGGAATTGATACCCTACTTTTTAGTATGGATAGCGGTTTGCGAAGTTTACCCATCGCCGCCTTACACGACGGGAACCAATTCTTAATTGAACAATATAGCCTGTCGATGATTCCCAGTCTCAGCTTAATGGATACGCGCTACCAACCTTTAAATCAGGCCCAAGTTTTAGCAATGGGCGCGTCTGAATTTAACAGCTTACCGCCCTTACTGTCCGTTCCCCTAGAAATCTCTACCATTACCGGAGAAGTTTGGCAAGGAAAAGCCTTCCTCAATTCAGAATTCACCCAAGAAAATTTAATTAAACAGCGTCAAGCTCATCCTTATTCCATCATTCACTTAGCCACTCACGCCGACTTTAAACCGGGAGATTTAAATCAATCTTACATTCAGCTTTGGGGAGACGGAAAAATCACCCTCGATCGCTTGCGTCAATTGGGCTTTCAAAACCCACCTGTTGAATTATTAGTTCTCTCCGCCTGTCGAACCGCCTTCGGAAACGAACAAGCCGAATTAGGCTTTGCGGGGTTAGCTGTTCAAGCGGGTGCAAAAAGTGCGTTAGCCAGTTTATGGTATGTTTCCGATGAAGGAACGCTGGCATTAATGACCGAATTTTACAATCAACTCAAGCAATCTAAAATTAAAGCAGAAGGCTTGCGTCAAGCTCAATTATCCTTGCTTAAAGAAGATATTCGGATTCAAAATGGACAACTTCGTCGTTCGGGAACGCGAGGCGATCTTACCCTCCCTCCAGAGTTAGCAGAATTAGACAATCAAAACTTAAATCATCCCTATTACTGGGCAGGATTTACCCTAATTGGTAGTCCGTGGTAGTTCGGTTGGCTATATTGTTTTTTGGGGAGGGCGATCGCCCCATTTAGAGAGTGACAATAAATGTTCTCGATTTAACTCTCCCTGCTGTACCGCATTGGCTAGAAAATAAGTACAAAAGATGACGAAGGTGCTGTCATTAATAAAAAAGTCAAATTGCTGCGATGCAAAAATCAAGATTAGCGGAATTCCAATTAACTCCTGTTGAAACACCCAAAAGGGGATAAAATTGAAGAGCAAGCCGATCGATAAAATAAAGCCAGGTATGCCTAATTCCACTAAAATGCTTAAAAAGATATTATGGGCATGAAATCCCGATCGTTCTGTATGTTTCCAACCAATATGTTCGGCAAAAACACCGACTCCAATCCCGGTTAACGGCTTTTGAGAAAATACCTGTAAAGCGTCTTTCCATAAAACGACTCTTGCTTCATCAGAGGTTGCAGCAATGTCAGGTTTTCTCTCTTTCTTGGGAGCCGATACTTGGATTTGAGCAGAGGGTGCTATTGTATAAAGTAACGGAAAAACAGGATGATTTGGAGTCACGACTCTAGCGGCTGAAACGGGAAAAAAGACTAAGAAGAAACTCCAAAGCGAGATTAGGATCAAAAAACCTTTCAAGCGAATCAGTTTATAAAGCCATAACAAACCTAATCCTAGGATAAAAATAAGCCAACCGTTACGACTAGCAGAAAGCGTGTTCAAACCGATAAAGATAGGAACAGTCAAATAAAGTTCTGCTTGACTAATCAAGTTTTTCCGATAGAGAATAATGGCAAAAACAGCCCCTATTGCCATCAAAACACCCAATTGGTTAGCACCTTGAACAATGGCACTAATTCGAGGATAAGCGTTGGGGTATCTCAGAATATTTAAGAGATCTAAGTTAGGAGAAAAGTATTCGATAATTCCCCATCCCGAAATAAAAGCCAAAAAATGAAATAACGTTCGATGATAAAACTTTTGATTTGCCAATTTAGGAATTAACAAAAATATACCAAACGCGATCGGGTAGGTAGAATATTTTAAACTATATTTAAGGGCTACTTGAGGAAAATCGCTGGCAAAAGCAGATAGCAAAATCCAGCAATAGAATAGCGATATCCAACCGATGAGATAGCGATATTGGAAAACAACTCTTTTGAGTTGTTTGCGATGATAAAAAAGGGCAATACATCCCGCGATCGCAATCAATAAGTAGTGAGTCCCCCAATTCAGGTATAAAAGCTTGGGGCGCGACAAAAGAGACGCTACGAGTATAAAAGCGAAAAGCAGTTGATGAAACATTTTCAACAGAATACTAAGAAAAACTGGTGAACTGGCGATGACTGTCCGGTCGTGCCTCAGCAAAAATACTGAGATCGAGATCGATTAGATTGAAGGATGGCTGGGCTTAGGCGCTGGTCAGTTGAATTTCTTTCTCCGTAGAATTGCAGGGCTTTTTACAGCTTTATCAGTAAATTGAGACCGCTTTTATGCAAAATACCGAAAAAGTTTGCAAAGATTTACACAAGAGAACCGATCGAGAAGCGAGAACTGACCGATCGCGATCGCCTTAGAATAGAGACAAACAGTGTTGAGATTTGTATAGAAACACATGGCTCCTGCTGTCGTTATAGAAAATCTGCAAAAGCGCTACGGTAGTATTGAAGCGGTTAAAAACGTTTCCTTACAGGTTGAACCGGGCGAAATCTTTGGGATTCTAGGCCCCAACGGTGCTGGAAAAACGACCACCTTGCGTTGTCTGTGTACCCTGAGCGCTCCCGATGCGGGTAAAATCGAGGTATCTGGTATTTCCGCAATCGGCAATCCCAAAGCGGCGCGACAACTGCTCGGTTACGTTGCCCAAGAGGTGGCATTAGATAAAGTCTTAACCGGACGCGAATTATTAGAACTGCAAGCCGCGCTGTATCATCTGCCGCGCCAATCAATTGGCGATCGCGTCGAGCGCGTATTAGAGTTACTAGGACTCGAAGCCTACGCCGATCAAAAAACCGGAACCTATTCCGGCGGTCTAAAGAAACGCCTCGACTTAGCCGCAGGCTTGCTGCACCAACCCAAAGTCCTCGTCTTAGACGAACCCACCGTCGGCTTGGATATTGAAAGCCGCGTCATCGTTTGGGACTTTTTGCGGAAACTGCGCCAAGCCGGAACCACCATTATCATTACCAGCCATTATCTCGAAGAAGTAGACGCCCTGGCCGATCGCGTCGCCATTATCGATCGCGGCGTTGTCATCGCCACCGGTACCCCCTCCGAACTCAAAGATCGGGTGGGGGGCGATCGCATCACCCTCCGCATCCGCGAGTTCACCCCCATTGAGGAAGCCGAGAAAGCCAAAGAAATGCTGCAATCGCTATCAATGGTACAAGAAGCCATTATCAACAGCGCCCAAGGCAACTCTTTAAACCTGGTTGTCGTCCCCCAAAGCGACGCCCTGATGAGCATTCAACACGCCCTCAAAGACGCCGGGTTGCCCACCTTTGGGATTGCTCAATCGCGTCCTAGCCTCGATGATGTGTACTTAGCAGCCACCGGGAGAACCCTAATTGATGCCGAACTCGCCGCTGCGGGCAGCCGCGATCCGAAAAAAGAACGCAAACAAAGTATGCGCTAATTTTAACCCGTCCTATGAGTAGTACCCTAACCCCTTCTAACCTCGATCTTGCCCCTGCCGATCTGGCTTCGGTGGATGAAAAATTTAGCTTTGCTGAATTAATTCAAGAAACCCTAGCGCTAACCAAACGCCTGTTTATTCAACTGCAACGCCGCCCCTCTACCTTAATTGCCGGTGTCATTCAACCGTTGATGTGGTTGATCCTATTTGGGGCCTTATTCCAAAATGCGCCTCAAGGTCTATTTGGCGATCGCGTCAGCTACGGTCAATTTATCGGCGCAGGCGTGATCGTCTTTACGGCTTTTGGCGGCGCGTTAAACGCGGGTTTGCCCGTCATGTTCGATCGGGAGTTTGGCTTCCTCAATCGGCTGCTGGTGGCCCCGCTAGCCTCCCGATATTCGATTGTTTTAGCCTCCTCGATCTTCATCGTTACCCTCAGCCTGATTCAAACCGCTGTCATCGTTGCGGCGGGTGCTTTTCTGGGTGCAGGCTTGCCCAATCTAGCAGGTTTAGCGATTATTACCCTAATCGTCTTACTTCTAGTCTTTGGCGTCACGGGTGTCAGCTTAGGCCTCAGCTTTGCCTTACCGGGACATATTGAACTGATTGCTGTTATCTTTGTCACCAACCTGCCCTTGTTGTTTGCCAGTACCGCCCTTGCGCCTTTGTCCTTCATGCCCACCTGGTTGCAGTACGTCGCCAGCTTAAACCCCTTAAGCTACGCCATCGAACCCATTCGCTATCTGTATCTGCATAATAGCTGGGGATTCGGTAGTATTGTGATGTCGGCTCCTTGGGGTGATGTCACCTTTGGAGGGGCATTGTTGGTGCTTCTCGTCTTTGATGCGATCGCCCTTCTTGGCATTCAACCCTTACTGCGTCGTACCCTATCCTAAAATCCTTTAGTTATTGTGAGGATGAACCCGATGAATGCATCCGCATCCCTAAAACAACTCACCCGGATCGGAGTCAGCTTAGTGGCTGGTTTCGGTATGGCAACTCTAGCCTATTCTACCGGCGCGATCGCCCAAACAACGAACGCAGATCCCCTGCAAGACCTCCGCGTTCAAGATGGCAGTTCCGATCCGTTTTCCACCAATGGCGGAACTTCTGCGATCTTTGATATGTTCCACCGGGCTAGACTGGGTAACAACCGCGATATGAGAGAGTATTTGCTCGAACAACGGCAAAATCTCAATGATGAAGCCTCTCAATTTCGCAGGCGGCAGCTAGAATTGCTACAAACTCCAGCACAAGTTGTCCCGGTTGAAGTGACTCCAACTGAGAATTAGTCCAAACCCCAGGGAATAGGAAAACCCCGCGTTAGTCTTCCTATTCCCGTTCGGTTTTCCATTCTCTGTTTATGGGTGTATGGCAAAGTGCTGAGTCGCGTAGGTTGGGTTGAGGTACGAAACCCAACAAAACCCTGGCTGCTGTTGGGTTACGAATGGCGCTAACCCAACCTACGACAGTATAGGACTTTCAGCAGTTCAGCTCTATGGGGGTATGGCAAAGTGCTGAGTCAAAAACCAGTCAGATTCATCTTTGAGTGCCACTCAGCCTGCTGTAAGTGTTATGGCTACAGCTATATCGATCGAAAGGGGAACGATCTTCTCTGGGGAAAGTTGCCTTTTCGCCCCGATGTGGCAACTGCGATCGCCCGAATTGTTCAAGAACTCCGCCGCCTCAACTTGCGAGATCATCCTCATGGATAGATGGGGATCTGTTCGAGGGTTTCTATACTGAGAAGGATCGTCGCTTGTACCCGTCGTAGAAACACAGAACCTCTTGCAAATAATCAAGCTCTGCTTTAGGGTCAAGTATGTTTGCAAAATATAACTCACTGTTTCGCCTCTGGGTCGGGTTTCCCCCAGTTCCTTCACACTAGCGATCTATTGGAGAAATAATAAGATGACTAACGCCGATCTGAACAAAACAGAAGTAGCTGACGCAGAAGCAACCGCAACGACTCAAGCCGAAGTTGCAGATTCTTCCCCAGCCCCCATTGCTAAACTACCACCGGCTGGACAATCAAGCGCCAGCCAGTCCGCAGAACTGTGGCGACAATATTGGGATTTGTTTATCCTCTATTTATCGAAACTCCCCGACTACCTAGGCGAGTTCTTCGGTGCGTATCAGCGTCCCCTGACAATTGTGGCATTAATCCTCTCAGCCGGGATTACTGTGTATGTCACAGGGGCCGTTGTTGATGCCATTAATGATATTCCTTTACTGGCTCCGTTCTTTGA